>JBAZGT010000001.1 GCA_041652735.1 Dehalococcoidales bacterium
TTTCTCATCCATGGCACAGGTCTCTTTCCAAGGCATCGGCGCACCTCCACCAATACCTTATCTGTAACCCATGTGCCCGGTCTATTTTGTTACCATTGTACCCGGTCTGTACCTATCGTCCCTCTCCGTTGACAGAGAGGGAGAGGATTGAGTGGTAGTTTGTAATTTGTAGTTAGTAGTTGAGAGGATGGGGTGCTGGATTCCCGCTTTCTCCTTCGACAGGCTCAGGATGAGCGGGAATGACGGGGGGAAGGCGGCGGGATGGTTTTGGGGGAGGGGAAAAAGAGCTGAATTTTCCTAAATAATAGTTAGAAGGGTATTGACACGTTCTGACAAAGGGTAATATAATGGGCTATTGTTTTTAAGATTATGGCAAGTATAAACAAGCACACCGCCATTATTAGCGTCATCATTAGCGCTGCCGTCCTTACGGCGGCCCGGTGTGCTGTGGCGGTCATGACGCCGTAATTCCAGTTTCCAAGTCAATAAAGCATACCGGGCCCGGGAGTAAAATCCCGGGCTTTCGTGTTTTATGGAGGCAAATATGTAAGAACAGCGCTATTAACGGATGACGATAAGATTAAATAACGGCGGGAGATGGAAATGAATACGGAAAAACAATGGTTTGAAAACGATACCTTCTGGGAGACCTGGCAGCCCTGGCTGTTCGCCCAGCCGCGCATCGAGCACGCGGCGCAGGAAGTCGATTGGGTGCTGGGGCTGCTGCAAACAGCGCCGGGAGCGCGTATTCTAGACCTGGGGTGCGGGGTGGGGCGGCATTCCCTGGAGCTGGCGCGGCGGGGGTTCAAAGTAACCGGAGTCGACCGCATGGAACGCTACCTGGAGCAAGCGCGGGAAAAGGCGGCACAGGAAAAGCTGGACGTGGAGTTCGTCCAGAGCGACATGCGGGACTTCCGGCGGCCGAATACCTTCGACGCCGTCATCAACCTGTTTACCACCTTCGGCTATTTCCGCGACCCGAACGACGACCGCGCCGTGGTGAAAAACGTTTGCGATTCCCTAAAGCCGAGGGGCGTTTTCCTGCTGGACACCCAGGGCAAGGAAACGCTGGCCAAGATATTCCAGAAGCACATGTGGAACGAGTACGGGGGCATGATAGTGCTCAACGAGATGACCGTAAGCCAGAACTGGAGCTGGATGCAGGCACGGTGGATAATGCTGCGGGGCAGTGAACGCATCGAGAACACGGTGGAGCACCGGCTGTACGCGGGGTCGGAAATGGCGGCATTATTTATGGGCGGGGGGTTCGGGAAAGCGGACATCTACGGCGACGCAGAGGGGCATCCCTACGATGAGACGGCGCGGCGGCTGGTGGCGGTGGGGCGAAAATAAAAGGAGGTAATCAGGCCAGCGCTAAAAAGCGGAATACCTTCAACAGCAGAGTGATGAACCAGCCGAACACCCAGTAGAGAAAGTAGGCCACACCGCAGCCCAGGAGACCGCAGCCGGCCCCGGCCAGCACGTCCAGGGGATAATGGACGCCCATGTATATCCGGCCGAAACCGCCGACCACGGCGAAGGCGAGCAGCCAGAGGCCGTAGCGCCAGTTGCGGAACAGGACCGGAAAGGCCATGGAGAACATGATGGCGGCATAATTGGCCGGGAAAGACGAGTCCAGCGGGCGGTAGAACACCACGTTTACCTGGTCCGGCGGGAGCACGTCAAAGGGGCGGAGGCGGGGTTCCATGTTATTGTTAATCAGCACCATGGCGGTGGCGGCCATGCCGATGCTAATCATGGTGAGGATGACGGTACGCTGATTACGGTCGCGTACGGCGGGGTCGCGGGAGGCGAACCAGAGCCATATCATCAGCAACATGCCGACGACCAGCGCGAAGTAATCGTTGGCGAAGCCCTTGAAAAACTCGTCAAAGAAAGGGACATGCCCGGAAAGGCCGTTAATCCACTGGAAGACGGAGGTATCAGACATCAGTGTTTACCGGCAATCCTTTCCCACAGCAGGCGGAGGAAATTACTCTCGCGCAGAGCGTCCAGCCCATTAAGCTTAACGGCATCCGGCGAATGTAATTTGAGGTTAACCAGCGAAGAGACGATAACCGTAAAGATGACGGCCCCGACGGTGGAAAAAAAGAACAACCCGGCCTGCTCGCTGCCAGCGACCACGTTTATTTCAAACAGGTAATTCCAGCAAAACAGGACGCCCAGGGGGGCGGCGACCGCCAGAGCGGCGAAGACATAGGCGCATATCTTGTTCCGGAAGAACAGCAAGCCGCGCAGGTTGTTATAAGCGGCGGCGGCCTGAACGACACCCACGATGGCGGTGAACACCATGAGACTATATTTCAACCCGAGCAGCGTGTACATACCGGGAATATTGTGGCATAACCGGCGACATTTTTCAAAGGGCGTGCCTGAACCTTTTGTGCATAAATAACAATTCCTTAATTATCAAGGGAAAAGAAAACGCCCCGATTCAGTCACCGGGGCGTCTATTACCGGAGGGGGGAGGGGAAAAATCCTAGCTTAAAAGACTCTTGATATCCACGTTCTGCTCGACGAGGGTCTGGAGCAAACGGATGTTATCCGCATCGTCCCTGGTCAAGAGCGGCACCGCTTCATCTATCTGCTTGGCGGTCTCATAGGTGTCATAAGGCACCAGCAGGACCGGGATACTGGCATCCGAAAGCTTGGTGAGGAGATAAGGCGGCGGCAGGATGTTATTGGTCAGGATAATGCCGGAGGCGGGGACGACCAAAGCGGAGGCGATATAGTCCGAGCGGTCACCGGAGGCGATAATCAGCTTGTCCTGCTGGTTGAAGCGGGGGTCGCGCACGGCGGTATCCGCAGACTTGGAGCCGATGAAGATGTGCTTAATGCGGTTCTTGAGACCGCTTTCCCCGGCGATAGTGCGCGCCTGAAGCTTTTCCGCCAGGTAAGCCATAGTGGGGTAAGTAAGCTCCGCCTCATCGGGGATAACGCCCAGGACATTCACGCCCATGCTCTTAATGTCCGGCAGGTAGCTGGCCTTGTAATCATCAAGGTTTTTGATTTTATTGATGATGACGCTGCAATCAATGCCCGCCATATCAACGTAGGTCTTGATGAAAGTAATATCGTCGATAATGCGGCCTTCATCACCGCTGACCACCAGCACCAGCTTGCCGCCGGTGTACTTCACCAGTGAAAGCGTGTCCAGCCGGACGGAAGCGCCGTAGGAAAGCTCCTTGCCGCCTTCGATAATCAGCAGCTCGTTGGCGCTATCCAGGTTGCGCACCATGTCCAGCAGCTTGGCCTTGGTGCCGGCTTCATCGTACATATAGCGCAGCTTGGCGTGCTCAAAGCCGATGGTCATTTCATCGGAGCTTTGCTGCAAGCCAAAGATATTGGTAATCAAAGCGGCATCGTAGTCCCAGAGTCGCTTTTTGCGGTAAATCAGCTTATCGCCAAAGGGCTTCAGGTAACCGAATTTCTTGCCCGCGGCTTTAGCCAGGCCGATGATGAAACTGGTCTTGCCCGAATTCTCACTGACGGAGCCTATAATGATATTGTTCATTATGATGCCTCCTGCGGTTTCGAAAGTAAAATTCTGATATCAACGGCCTTCACGCCTTCACCCTGGCTGAAGACCCCCAAAGGATTGATTTCAATATCCGTAATATCCTGGCACTCCTGGAGAATGGTGCCGGTCTTGATGATGGCATCCGCCACGGCGTCTATATCTTTCCTCTTTTCACCGCGCACGCCCAGCAGCAACGGGTAGGAACGCACCTGGCTAATCATCTTCAAAGCCTCGTTGCGGCCAAGGGGGAAGGCGCGGAAAGTGACGTCCTTCATGACCTCCACGTAAATGCCGCCCAGGCCGAACATCACCATCGGGCCGAAAGCGTGGTCACGCCGGGCGGCCACGATAGTCTCCGTCTCCGACAAAATCATTTCCACGATTTCCACGCCCTCGATAACGGCGTCATGCTTGTGGGCGCGCACGTTGTGGATGATGGCTTCATAAGCGGTGATGACCTCATCGCGGTTTTGCAGGTCAAGGGCGATGCCGCCGGCATCACTCTTATGGATGATGTCCTTGGAAACGATTTTCATGGCGACGGGATAGCCGATTTCCGCGGCGAAGTTCACCGCCTCATTAATGTCCCGGGCGACGCGGCTTTCAGGGACGGGAATACCGGCGATTTTCATAAAAGCCTGCGCCTCATGGGCGAGGAGGAAGGTGCGGTTATCCGCCCGGACGCGGCCGATAAGGGCGTTGAGCCTGGCGGAGTCTATATCCAGATGCGGCAGCTCTTCCACCGGCTGCCGCCGGGTGTGATAGTTGGCATAGACCGCGCCGAGCAGGGAGACCGCCTCATAGACATCCTCAAAAGCGGCGATGTTCAGCTTCTTCAGCCCGTTAAGGCAGTTTTCTATCTGGGCGCCGCCGAAAAGCGACACGATGAGGGGTTTCTTTTTCAGGTACTGCGGCATCTGCTTACGGATAACCTCGAAAAAGCCGTCCGGGTCAAACACGGCAGTCTCACAGGCAAGGCAGATGACCGCGTGAATTTCCTTGTTATCCAGGGCGGCGGTCAGGGCCTTATCGTAATATTCGGCGGAGGCCTGGCCGGAAAGGTCGACGGGGTTCTTGGAGGAGCCGAAGGAAGGGAGGACGGGGGAGAAGGTCTTGTCCAGGTCTTTCAAATCGTCGTAAAGATTGACGTTATACTTTTCACAGGCGTCAGCGGCCAGGACACCCATGCCGCCGCCGTTGGTGATGATAACGGTATTTTCCCCGCGGGGCACCGGCTCCACGGAAAGGTACTGGCACCAGTGCAAGGCATCATAAATGCTTTCCGAGCGCATGACGCCGCACTGGCGGATAATATCATCGAAAGTGCGGTCTTCACCGGCCAGCGAGCTGGTATGGGAGGCAGCGGCCAGAGCGCCGCGGCGGGAACGGCCGGACTTGATAACGACGACCGGTTTCAGCCGGGTGGTCCGCTTGAGGATTTTCACCAGCTGCTCGCCGTTGTTGACGCCCTCGATGTACATCAGGATAATCTTGGTCTGCTCCTGCTCCACCAGGTACTCCAGGATATCGCACTCGTCCAGGTCCGACTTGTTGCCCACCGAGACGATGGTGGACAGCCCGATGTTCTGGGTGACGGTCTTGCCCATCATGCCGATGCCCACGGCGCCGCTCTGGGTGATGACGCTGACATTGCCCGGCTTGACGTTGGACGGCCCGAAGGTGGCGTTCAGGGAAGAAACCGAGGAATAGATGCCGAAAACGTTGGGGCCCAGGATGCGCATGCCGTGCTCCCGGGCGTAGGCCACGATTTGCTTTTCCTCAGCGCTGTTGCCCACCTCCGAGAAACCGGAGGCGATGATGACGCAGAATTTGACTTCCTTGGCGGCGCAGCTTTTTACGCAGTTGAAAACATCCTTGGCGCGGATGACGATACAGGCGATATCCACCACGCCGGGGATGTCATCCACGCTGGCATAGGCCTGTTTACCCAGAATCAATCCGTTTTCCGGGTTGACGGGATATATCCCGCCCTTAAAGCCGGAGAGAATGACGTTCTGAAGGATTTTATAGCCGATACGGCTGCTGTCACGCGAAGCGCCGATAATGGCAATACTCCTTGGCTCAAACAGAAATTTTATATCAGGTTTGTTGTACATTACTTTTAGCCTCACTAAAAGCCATTTTAAGCTCGTAGGTCTCTCCCTC
Organism: Dehalococcoidales bacterium; assembly: GCA_041652735.1. Classification (NCBI taxonomy): domain Bacteria; kingdom Bacillati; phylum Chloroflexota; class Dehalococcoidia; order Dehalococcoidales; species Dehalococcoidales bacterium. Next base: position 5,708 of record JBAZGT010000001.1, read on the forward strand.
AAGTCGTTTATCGATGAAGAAACCCATCTTTTCAAAGAGATGGAGCATGGGGCTGTTTTCCATCAGCACTTCCGCGGTAAAGCCGAGCAGGCCCTGCTTCTTGGCCAGGTAGGTAAGATAGGAAAGCAGCTCGTTGCCGATGCCCTTGTTCTGGTAGGCATCGTTCACCACGAAAGCGATTTCCGCCACATGGGCATCCGGCAGCATCAGGTACTGCCCCAGGCCGACGATGGTCTCTTTTCCATCCTCATTGATGGTGGCGACGATAGATACTTCACGGTGGTAGTCAATAACCACGAACTCCTGCAAACGCTCGTGGGGCATGTCCTTGCGGTGGGACATGAAGCGGCGGTACAGGCTGTTATCCGAGAGGGAATAGAACAGGTCCTTGAGCAGAGGCTCATCGCTGATTTTTACCGGCCGCAGTGAAATTTCCAGTCCGGCGCGGGTGGTGCGGTAGGTCTCCAGTTCCCTGGGGTACTCCCCTACCTTGCCGGCGATATAAGCCTGGTCTTTATAAATAAGGTTCTGCTCTTTAGCCTTCTGGATGAGGTCTCTGCGGAACCTGGGGTGAGCGATGGAAATAAGCTCCATCGCCCGCTCGCGGATATTTTTGCCGTGCAGGTAGGCGATGCCGTACTCCGTAACCACGTAATGCACATCGCCGCGGTTCAGGGTCACCCCCGCCCCCTCTTTAAGGAAGGGCACGATGCGGGAGATATTGCCCTTGCTGGTGGTGGAGGGGAGGCAAAGAATAGCCTTGCCGCGCTTGGCCAGCACCGCGCCGCGCATGAAGTTGGCCTGGCCGCCCATGCCGCTGTAAAAAACCTTGCCCAAAGATTCCGCAGTGGCCTGGCCGGTCAAATCAATTTCCAGGGCGCTGTTGATGGCGGTAAAAGAGTCCTGCCCGGCGATGGTGAAAAGATTATTGGTATAGTCCACCGCACGGAACTGGATAGAGGTGTTATCGTTAACATAGTCGTAGGTATCACGGCTGCCCATGCAGAAGGCGGTGACGGTCTTGTTCTTGTCCACCGTTTTCCGGGAGTTATCGATAACGCCCATCTTCATAAGCTCCACCAGGCCGTCGCTGAGCAGCTCGGTATGGACGCCGAGGTGCTTTTTGCCGGCCAGGTTGATGAGGACGGCGTCCGGCAGGGTGCCGTAGCCCACCTGGATAGTGTCCCCGTCCTGCACCAGCCGGGAGACATAGTTGCCTATCTCCTGGGTAACCTCCGGGTGGATATCTTCCGCATAATGGTACTCCAGGATAGGCTCATCATAGGGCACCAGGAAATCCACCTTACTGGCGTGAATAAAGCTGTCACCGTGGGTGCGGGGCATAGCGGAGTTGACCTGGGCGATAATCAGCGAAGCCTGCTCCACGGCGGCTTTAACGATATCCACGCTGACGCCGAGGCTCATATAGCCGTGAATATCCGGGGGGGACGTCTGAATCAGCGCGGTGTCAATGGGGATTTTCTTTTGCTGGAAGAGATGGGGGACTTCCGAAAGAAAGACCGGGGTGTAGTCCGCCATACCCTGGTTGACCGCTTCCCGGGTGCTGTTGCCGATGAAGAAAGAGTTGTGGCGGAAATTGTACTTGAACCGCTCCTCCGTATAGGGCGCCAGACCCAGCGTCCAGATATGGATGACCTCCGTATCAAAGAAGGCCTTGGGATAGGACTCCACGTAACGGATTAAAGCGGAAACGAGGTACTGCGGCTCAGCGCAGGCGGAAGAAATAAAAATCCTATCACCACGATGGATATGACCAAAAATGAATTCCTCGTTGGCGAATTTCTGGGGGTACTCTTTCTTGATATGTTCCAGGGGATCGAGGTTTGCCACAATCTGCCCTTTACAAACGACTAGTCTATTATACACCATTGGCGAGCGGTCTGTAAAAACGCCGGACGCTTTTGAATACGAAAAAAGCAATTACCAACTTAGAGACGCGCGCCCGACCACTAAAGGGGGGCGGGGCGGCCAAAGCTATTTAAAGCAGCGCCAGTAGTCAGCGTGATAGCGGCGGACATTCTCCAGCACCTTTTCCGTTTCCGGGAGAGCGCGGTCATGCTGGAGCGCCGGCGGCACGGGCACCGGCTCCGGCACATTAACCGGGAGAGGGATAGCGCCGCCGAGCAGGGCCAGCCAGGCATAGGGCAGGACCTGCTTGTTATAGCCGGAGGCAATAAGGTCGAGCTGTTTGCCGTCACAGACTTCCGCCATTTCCCGCACCTTTTCGCCCATCATTTTAAAGCCGGCGATAGTCATGTTCAGATTGGTCAGGCCGTCATCGAAATGAGGGTCCGATCCGCCGTTGCGGATAATGATTTGCGGCTGATATTCGCGGGTAAGGGGGAGGATAACCCGGTCAAAGGCCAGGCGGTAGGAGTCATCGCCGGCGTTGGGGGGGAGGGGAATGTTCACCGTCTTGCCCAGCCCGCCCTCTTCCCCTATTTCCGCGGCGAACCCGGTGCCGGGGTAAATGGTGTGGGGGTCCTGATGGACATTTATGAACAGAATTTTAGGGTTTTTCCGCACGTATTCCGCGGTGCCGTTGCCGGCGTGGGCGTCCGTATCCAGCACCAGCACGCGCTCCAAGCGATAGCGGTCAATAAGGTATAAAGCGGCAAAAGCAACATCGTTATAGATACAGAAGCCCTCACCATAGCGCTGTTTGGCGTGATGCATGCCCCCGCCGACAGACACGGCCTTTTTATACTGCCCGCTTTGAACGAGGTCAGCGGCGGCCTTGGCCTGGCCGACAATCAGCCGGGCGCCCTCTTCCAGGTTGCCCGGGGCACCCAGGGGCTTGTTATCCGGCGACTGGTAGTGGCTGAAATCCTCAAAGTAGGCGGTCCAGCCGGCGGCGGCGGCGTGATAGTATTCCTTATTAAAGGATATATAGTCCTCGTCACAGATTTTCAGGAGGTCGTCCACCAAGGCCGGCTCGGCGGCGATGACGCGGTAATGCTCGCCGGCGGGCAACTGCTGCTGGAGAAACCGCATGAAGTTGACGTATCTATCACTGCGGAAAGGGTGCCCGGTACCAAAATCATATTCCGTGAGCTCATCCCGGTAAAGTATGGCGGCGGTCAAAACGGTATTTCCTTTCAAACGGAGGGGGAATGTGTTACTTAACCTGCGTTATTATAATACAAACGGCGGCAGATTAAAAATGTATTCCAGGGCAAGACAGCTTTAAAACGGGCGGGGTCGCCCGGGCAACGGCAGAACAGGAAGATACTATATATAATCAGACCGCTCGCTAGCAGCGGGATACCAGCCGTCCCGCACGTTCTCCTTGATATCGAACTCCGGGACATACGGCTTGATATCCAGCAGCGGGGTGCCGTCCAGCATATCCACCTCCGCGATATCCAGGAGATTATCCCGGACAGCCAGCAATCTGACCACCGAAAGACCGATGGGGTTGGGGCGGTTAAAATAACGGATGGCGAAAATGCCCTTCTTTTCCTTATCCAGGAAGGGCTTGGTCAAAAGCTGAAAGCCTTCCGCCCGGTGGAAATGGTAGAGCAATATCAGGTGGGAAAAGCCGGCGATATCCTGAAGGCCGCCGGCATATTCCGGAAAGACCTCCACGCAGCCGCGGCCGTCCGGCGAGAAGCACCCCTGAATGGGAGTATCCTCTTTTTTTATATAGGGCGTATGTATCACGCCGATGGTATGAAAAACAACCGTATCCGACATAGCTTCCACCTTTAGCCCGATATTCCGCCGAAAACAGGCAAATCAACTGGTAATGATGGTGATGTGCTCCGGCGGCAAATACACATAGCAATCACGGCCGGACTGGATAATGGGCGCGTGCAGCTTGTGCAGCGAGACCTCCAGCCAGTGGCGGTCAATACTACTATTATTGGTATGGAAGAAACAGTTGATGAGAGATACCCCTTCCACGATTCTATCCGCCCGGCAGGAAAAGGTATTATCGCCGGGATTATCGACGATATGGATGTACTCCGGCCGGATGCCGATGGTCACCGCCTGGCCGACGTCGAGGCTAAGGGCCTCATCCAGTTTCACTTTAAGGCTGCCGCCCAGTTCCGGCACGGCCACCTGCACGGCAGAACCCTCCACCGTTTTCACGGTGCCCTTCATAATGTTCCTGACCCCGGTCAGCCTGGCCACGGTGCGGTTGGCCGGCAGCTTAATCACCCTGTTCTTAAAGTCGCACTGAATGATGCGACCGGACTCGTAAACGGCGATTTTAGAGGCCAGCTTATAGCCTTCTTCCAGGTTGTGGGTGACGAAGAGGATATGGCCGCGGTAATAGTTTTGCAGGTTCATCAGCTCCAGCTCCAGGCGCTCTTTCACCTGGGCATCCAGGGCGGAAAAAGGCTCGTCCAGGAGCAAGACCTCCGGCTCCGGGGCGATGGCCCGCGCCAGGGCGACGCGCTGCTGCTGACCGGCGGAAAGCTGGCGGGGAAAGCGCGCGCCCAGCTCCTTGAGATGCATCGTGTCCAGCAATTGCATCACCCTTTGGTGAATATCCGGTTTGGGGAGGTGGCGGATGCCGTAGCCGATATTGTCCCTGACGGTGAGGTGGGGAAAAAGGGCGTAGTTCTGAAAGACAAAGCCCACCCGCCGTTTCTGGGGGACCAGGTTGATACGCCGGTCAGAATCAAGCAGGACTTTACCATTGAGCTTGATAAGCCCTTTATCCGGTTTCAGCAGACCGGCGATGCACTGCAAGGTCATGGTCTTGCCGGAACCGGACGGCCCCAGGATAGCGAGAATCTCCTGTTCAATGGAGAAACCCACGTCCAGGTCGAAGCCGGGCAGAGTTTTTTTAACGTTTACTTCAAGCAAAAGCTATCTCCAGCAGAATATATCCGCAACCGGACAACCGATTATTCCGTCAACACGATGCCGGTGGTGCGGGACGTCTTGCGCTTCCAGTAGGCCAGCGCCGCCAGCGAGACAAAGGAGATTACCAGCACGATAGCCACCAGCACCAGGGCGCGGTCGTTATGGCCGCCCTGGATGTTAAAGTAAATGGCTACCGGGATGGTGGCCGTCTTGCCGGGAATATTACCGGCCAGCATCAGGGTGGCGCCGAACTCGCCGAGAGCGCGGGCGAAGGTGAGAATGGTGGCGGCGACGACGGACGGCCAGGCCATGGGCATGGTGACCGTCCAGAAAATGCGCCACTCACTGGCACCCAGCGTCCGGGCGGCATTTTCCACGTTGGTATCAACCTGCTCAAAGCCGGCCCGGGCGGACATATACATCAGCGGGAAGGTCATGATGACCGCCGCTATGACCGTGGCCGGCCAGGAAAACACGATGGTGGTCCCCAGCCAGGTCAGCACATGCCCGAGCGGGCCGTTCCGGCCAAAAAGGATGAGCAGGCCGAAGCCTACCACCGTGGGCGGCAGCACCAGCGGCAGGATGAACAAGCCATCGATAAGGCTTTTACAGCGGCCGGAATACCGCGCCATCCAGCGAGCCACGGCGATGCCGATGAAAAACGTAATCACCGTGGTCGTCAGGACAGTCTTGCACGATATCCATAATGGCGAAAGATAAGAATCCGTCATGCCGTTTCCCTAAAGTATTCAGCCGGTCTTATTGTACCACCACGCTGAACCCATATTGTTCAAAGATAGCCGCGACCTCATCAGTGAAAAGGAAGGCGATGTAAGCCTCCGCGGCGGCGACATGCTGGCTGGACTTGATAACAGCCACCGGGTAGACTATCTTGCTGTTGACTTCCGCCGGGGCGTCAGCCATTATTTTTACCTGGTCCGTGATGGCGGCGTCCGTGGAATAGACAATACCGGCATCCACGTTACCGGCCTCCACATAGCTTAGCACCTGGCGCACGTCACTGCAAAGAATCAGCTTGGACTGCACCTGCGCGTAAATGCCGAGCTGGTCAAGGGCCTGCTTGCCGTAAGTACCGGCCGGAACGGAATCGGGGTCACCGATGGCAATCTGTAAAACATCGCTGTTCAGCAGGTCGGTAAAGTCGTTAAGGACGAGGGTGCTGTTCACGGGGACCACCAGCACCACCCTGTTGTTGAGGAGGTCGCGGCGGGTGGCATCGAGAATCAGCGATTCGCCCTGGAGGGCGTCCATTTGCTTGGCGGCCGCGGAGATGAAAACGTCCGCGGGGGCGCCCTGCTCAATCTGCTTTTGCAGCGTGCCGGACGAGGCAAAGTTGGCCACGACGGTGACATTGGGGAATTCACTCATATACAGGTCATTTACCGCCTGGAGGGCATCCGTCATGCTGGCGGCAGCTAAAACGCTAAGCTCCACCTGAGCAGGCGGGGTGGTAGTCGCCGAAGAATCGCTGCAGCCGGCAAAGACGAGCAGCGCCAGCAGCAAAACCGCCAGGCTTATACTTACAATACTGTTTTTCCGGAAAAAGTTCATTTTTCAGTTTACCTCCATTTATTTTTTTTAGCCGAAATCGGCGGCTATTTCCATATCATCGATTACGCCCAGCTTATCGAGAACGGCGTTTCGGGGAGCGCCGCGTTTCCGGCCCTGCTTGAAGCCGCCGAGCCGGTCAATGGTCTCTTCAAGGCTGCTGTTGAGCCGGCTATACTCCGCGATAACCCGGCTACCCTGCGCCGTCAGCACCGAATAGCCGCCGCTGGAGCCGCCGCTCCCCTTTTTCACCAGGGGGCGCGGCGAGAGACGGTTCATGGCCATGACCCAGAGCCAGGCCGTATTGTAGCTCAATCCCATCGACCTGGCGGCGGCGGCCAGAGAGCCGAGCCGGTCAATAAGACCGAGCAGCGTGGCCCTTTTAATATCCAGGTACAATCTGCCGTCTTTCTCCAGCCAGATAGTGCCTCTGACCTCGATGCCCTTGCGGGACGAGGGCTGCTTACGCCGGAAGTCCGGTCCCCTGTTTTTTCCCATGTTTTACCAACCCCGATATGATACTTGTTTCATGGAAATATTTTATGTCCAGCGACAACGACCTTACGTAAAAAAGCGGCAATTCACCGAGAGCTCCGGGAAAAAGAGAAATAAAAAAGCGCAGCCTCCGGCGAGGCGCGCTATTAAAAACAAGCTGAAAACATGCCATCTCCTTTTCCATGGGGAAGCACTACCGTTTCCAGTAATGCCGTCGACCCCCGTTACGAGCGGGGATACCGGCTGCGCACCATGACCTTCAACATAAGGATTTAGGTGAAACAGCTCCAGAGAAACCTGCCTATATTAGCATACCGGGTATATTCACGTCAATATTACGGATGGGGGGGGGCTTAGACGGGGCGGGGCTTTACTAATTATAATGCGCGTTACTTTAACATCCGGTGATTAAGCCCGGTTAAAAAAGAGAAAGCCCCCGTCATTGGCCGGCGGGGGCTAAATAATTTCTGGTGGAGACGGGGGAGAGTCCAAGTCATGATAACCAACTGGCTGGTGCGTTAACATATCCGCAAATAAGGGAGCGTACTCTGGCTTTGGTTCAACGGCAACCAACGCCTCCCCGTTTATGCTTATTTTGTTAAAAACTTCATGTACCAAAGATTCTCGTTGCTTGTTGGTTACTCCCGGATGCTGCCAAAGCACGGGCATCTCATTTAATAATTTAGCCGCTCTCTCCATGTTAGGCATTTGGACAGGGGTAGTATCACGACTAAGATCATGAATCTGGCGCGCCAGTTCACCCCTTTCGTGTCTATAATCAACATCGGAGATATCACCCCACAGATGCTGTTTTCGTAAGTTTTCCAGAACTTTGTTTAACTTTTCGGCTTGCTCCTGATTGGCCTTATCGTGGGTAACACCGCCATCACTCGTGAGAACCGCCATAGTCCTCGTTTTCCACCCTTCATCCAGCTTAACATAGGCTAACACTCTTTCAGCAAATTCTTGGCTCAGGGATTCGACAGACCGGGACTTCGGCATTATCTTGCACTGTTTCCCCTGTGAATGCCGCTCATGAATTAAACGTAATTTTGTATGATCCTTGTAATACACAGCCTCGCCATGGTAAGAATTGCCGCACTGATTACATTTCAAAACATGCGAGAAAGGGTAATCATGAGTTTCATTTCTCGGATGCCCAACAGGCCGATTGGTTCTCTCGTGCTTGATTACCTGGCAGCGCAGCCATAACTGCCGGACTTCATCGGGCACTTCATGTTTACCATTAAAAACCTCCTCATCAGGAAGCCCTTGGTGATAGACTACTTTGCCTTCGTAAAACCGATTACTAAGAATATCCCGGAGATTGTATCCGGTAAAGAATCTGCCGTTTTGTGTTCTGTAACCAACGGCATTTAGATGATTTGCCACCTCTCTATAGGAATAATCTCCGGTAGCATATTCTTTCAATGCCATGAACAAGATCGGTATTGTGGCAGGATCCGGCACTTTATGCTCACGTGTACCTGCTTTTAACTCGCTCTTAAAACCCAATGGGGACGGACCAACATGTAACCCGCTTTCCGCTTTGCGTACCAGTCCTTCTGTTATATATCGAGATAGATTGCGGCTATAGCCTTCATCCATGGTCTCATTGATCCGTTCAGAAAGAAAATCGCGGTCACTGCCTGAGATAATCCCCTGGCTTACGAAGACTACAGTTTTACCTAAAAGCTTTAGTTCTTCTTTGTACCTGATACATTCCGCCTGATTGCGGCCAAAACGTGAAGTATGGTCAACCAGTAGCACGTCGAACCTGTCCAATCGGGCATCCTCAATGATCTGCTGGAATTGAGCGCGTTTTTCCACACTTCTGCCGCTGACAAACTCGGTATACCATCGATCTCCAAGCAATAAGCCGTACATCTGAGCAAAACGCTCGGCATTTTTATGCTGTATATCAGGGCCAAAACCATCTCGCTGGTCAAGGGTACTATCTCGGACATAAACTTCAGCTCTCAGACCTTTTAGGTCTTCGAAGGTCGTCGTACGACTCATCTTTCTACCCGTCTTTGGGGCCGTCATTGCGCTCACCTCCTCGGCACTTCTCTACGTCAGTGTATACACTGGAAAGTATACCACCTAACGCACTTCCATCTCCATTCGATGACGGCTGTTCGTGAACCTGTTCCCAGGTCAAGGCAGAGAGCAGCATGTCAGCCAGGATAGTTGCCAGCTTTTGCGTTTCAATCGTGCTCATTTGCTCTTACTCAGTCCATATGGTAACCTGAGTTTCAAAGAGGTTGTAAGCGGGCTAATTCCGGCGAGAATCCATATTTAATTGTTAAATTAGAAGATTATGTGCGAGACACCGGAGTTGATGACACCAAGGGAAGCGTCCAGGCTATATCGCCTCGAGGAAATCGGGGTAAGCCTCTGGGGTTTCTGGGGGACAGAGCGAACCGGTCAGCCCAGGCTTACAAGCAGGTTATCCCGTGAGATACTTCAGCACTTTACGTGCTATGAGCGAGGTCCGTTCCTCTACCGGGATGTTGGCAAGGGTTCCATCATGCTCAGTTTGCCGGCGCTGGAGATAGCCGGTTTCAACCTGGTCAGGATTACCGAAAGTGAAGAGGGGCCGGTACTGGTTGCGATAGAGGGGAATGACCGGGAAACCTGGGAATATGCTGTCTGGCTTTACCGGCTGGTACGCCGCATCTATCCCTCTAGTGGCAAGGGTGGTAAACCAGGCCAGATTTCCTGGAAGATAGTAGCAAACTGGCTGCGCGAAGAGTCGGGACTGCTCCAGCAGTTTGTTGAGCTCCTTGTCGAGCGTAAGCTAAAACGTTGGGAGCAGGAGCAGGAAGGAATTGCCATTACGGACAAAGACCGGAAATGGGCCCGGCAGGATGCCTTGCTGGAAATAAAACGTGGGCTGGCCCGTGCCGGTCTGAAATTGGCCGACCTCAAAGAAGAGCGACAAAAACCAGTGAATAGCCGTTAGTGGGTAACCCAGCAACGCTGTAATGCGGTTACCCGTGCGGATACTGTATCCTTACTGCTCTCCAGCTATGCGGTCGGCCAGACGAAGCTGCATATTCCGGCTATGGCAGCTACCCATGCAGTTTTCTGCTCATTTTAGCTATGCGTGCAGAAATTAACCGGAGGAATATACACCCGGGCAGGGGTGACCCTGCGCACTATTCCAGCTCTATGAGAGCCTTAATACCACGAAGAATACCGCGTTTCTGCCAAGCCGCTGAATGGTTGACCGTTTTTTCTCGAATGAGACCACTGAAGCTAAGGTGGCCCTCAACTGGTCTGGCTCTTACATATAAACTGGTCTGCTAGTGATAAAACCACTTGAAGCTAAATGGTTGGTTTTTAACCAGCTTCAGGGCCTCAAATTCGTAGCTAAATTACGCTACCCCCGGTCACCCCTCCGCTCTTTAACCTAAGCAGACTACACTTGTATTTGTTACTTGTGGAAAGCCGGCAAATACGTGCCAGCAGATACGCGCCCAGCAAATACGCGGTGCCTCTATTAGCCTCTGCTAAAAGGGGGCGAGGGGTAACCCCGTCCAGGCTTACTGAGGCAATAGTAAATCAATCGCCCCGTATCTTATTCCCTAAAGTGGTAATACATCTATTGCCCTCTTTTTCACAGGCTTGACAGACAGATGCAATAGGAGTATCTTCTTTGTAGATACATATTGGAGGTTTGCTATGAAAACACGTGTTCAGAAATGGGGTAACAGCCTTGCCTTGCGTATTCCCAAGTCTTTTGCCAGCGAGGTTGGGTTTCAAAAAGAAACTCCTGTCGAAGTGTCGCTAGCAGACGGCAAACTGGTGGTTGCTCCGTTATCACAACCAAAACCAACGCTTAAACAGCTCTTAGCAAAGATCACCAAAGACAATTTGCACAGTGAAGTTGATACCGGACCTGCTGCAGGGAATGAAGCATGGTAAACAGGGATTATATTCCTCAATGCGGGGATGCAGTGCGCATCAGCCTGAACCCGCAGGCAGGTCACGAACAAGCCGGGCGCCGTCCTGCCGTCGTGCTCTCACCGAGAAACTATAATGGTAAGACCGGGCTGGCCATCTTGTGCCCTGTTACCAGCCATATCAAGGGCTACCCCTTCGAAGTGGTTCTTCCTGATGGTTTACCGGTGTCCGGCGCGGTTTTATCCGACCAGGTTAAGAGCTTGGACTGGCGTGTTCGCAATACGGAACTGATATGCACTTTACCGGATGAAGTTATCTCGGAGATAATTCAGAAGCTGGGTGCTCTTTTATCGATATAGGAAGCCGGTTGCGTGTCACAAAAAGAATTGTGACATGATACGCAACTTTAGAGAATGACTGAGAATCTTAAGCCTGCTTGATTGGGTATTGAATCCCATCCAATTCCTTGACATTCCATGGAATTCCTGCTAATTTTAACGCAGAATCACCTAAGTAAGTTGCGGAGCCGACTCCTAATGCAAAAAGATAGCAGATTAAAAAATATCCGACTCAGATTGAATCTATCAAAAGCGGCTTTTTCTCGGGCAGCTAATTTAGATCCAAAGACATACTCTGATGTAGAAGCAGGGAACAAACCCGGAAATGAAATCACTAGAGAAAAGATTAAACAGACTGTAAATAGGTTAATTAATGAAAGATTCAAAGAGACTTCTTTAAAGGACAATGAATTGTTCGAAGAACGATTATAAAAATGATAGGTATTTTTATCAAATCCAAGGGAAAATTTGAACCATTTGAACATCGTGTGAGCAATTGATATGAATTTTACAGCGATAGATATATTTTGCGGTTGTGGCGGGCTGACTGTCGGTTTAAAAAAAGCAGGATTCAAGGTTATCGGAGCTATCGAAAATGACCCGACGGCGGTTGCAACATATAAAGCAAATCATAGAGATGTCAAGGTATGGGGAAAAGATATCAGGAACGTAACAGTAACTGCGGTAAAAAGAAGACTAAAAATCCGTAGGGGTCAGTTGGATCTTATTTCTGGATGCCCACCTTGCCAGGGCTTCACGTCGCTCCGTACACTCAATGGTACAAGGAATATTAATGACCCTAGAAATGACTTGATTCATGAATTTGAACGTTTTGTTAGGTATTTACGGCCCAAAGCTGTGATGATGGAAAATGTACCGGAACTAGCCCGGGACGAAAGATTTACTGAATTCCGCCAAACAATGGAACGCCTGGGTTATGTCGGGGATTATCGTATTCTTGACGCTGCGGATTTTGGCGTCCCGCAACGGCGCGAGCGCTTAATATATTTAGCTGGTCTGGGAACAGCCATACCTTTTGGCCGGGCAAGTAAAAAAAGAAAGACCGTCCGAGATGCCATCGGGAATCTACCTTCTCCCGGGGAAAGTGGCGACCCTTTACATGATATTGTTGAACATAGAACACCAGCTGTAATGAACAAAATACATCGTATTCCGCATAATGGAGGAAGTAGGACCGACCTGCCGGCGGAAGACCAACTGCCTTGTCATCAGCGGTGTAACGGTTTCAAAGATATATACGGCCGTATGGCATGGGATAAACAAGCACCGACTATTACCGGCGGATGTTTTAATCCTTCAAAAGGGCGATTCCTTCATCCAGAAGCAGATCGCGCCGTTACTATGCGCGAGGCTGCCCTTTTTCAGGGATTACCTAAAAATTATAAATTCCGGGGAACGAAAAGTAAAAGCACTATTGCGCTTATGATTGGAAATGCTTTACCTCCACCTCTATCAGCAGCGCATGCAAGAAGTGTCGGTAGAGTCTTACGCCGTCGTAATTAGAATAGTGGGGGTGTATTGTGACTACAGGCGAGACGATGAAATTACATATATCTTTCCATGGAAGAATAATAGACCATCTAGGAATACAAATGTACCAGAGTCCTGTTGCTGCGATTGCAGAGATGGTTTCGAATTCGTGGGATGCAGAGGCTGAAGCAGTAAGGATATCCTTACCCACGGAATTGAATGCGGATTCCGAGATAATAGTATCCGATAATGGAAACGGAATGACTTTTAATGAATGTGAACAGCGTTACCTTAAGGTAGGATGGTACCGGAGAGAAACAGGTGACGGGCAAAAATCCGGCGAAAAACAAAGACCTGTATTAGGAAGGAAGGGGATTGGCAAGTTTGCCGGTTTTGGCATAGCTGATATAATCAGTATCGACACGATAAGCAAAGAAACAGGAGAAAGAACCAAATTCCATCTCGATATTAATCAATTACGTACGCATGAATATGTGGCTGAAGGTGGGGATATAGATGTTGACTCATTTGAACCTAAAGATGAAAAGCGTGCGGCGGAAAATCATGGCACCACAATTAGATTGACCGGTTTGAAATTAAAACGAAGATTGTCAATAGACAGCTTCAAAGTCAGTATGGCGCGAAGGTTTTTGTTAATGCAGCGGGTTGAAGATTTTTCTATACTTGTAAACGATGATCCATTACCAAATGGTGAACAAATTGAAAAAATAGAATATATATTCCCAAGGGATTATAAGCCTGAGCAAAAACCGGAAAATTTAAACATTATCGATGGATGGGGCGTGGAAAAACTATCGGCAAATCGAGAAATAAAATGGAAAATAAATTTTTACCGTGAGCCAATTGATGAGGAAGAGCTTACAGGTATTGCGATATTTTCCCGCGGCAAATTGGCTCAGAAACCTTTCTTTTTTAATCTGTCAGGTGGATTATCGGGTCAACACGGACAGGAATATATGTCCGGTAAAGTGGAAGCGGATTATATTGACGATCTACCAGAAGATATTATTGCCACTGAAAGACAAAGAATCAATTGGGAACATGAGCAGACACTACCTTTGGAGAATTGGGGACAACAACGAGTAAGGCAACTTCTCGGTATCTGGAGAGACAGGCGTGGAGAAGAAAGAAGGAGACGAATTGAGGAAAAGGTCCTTACTTTTTCCTCAAGATTGGACAAACTGCCGCCACACGAAAAACGCACAGTGAATAAAGCAATCACTCATTTGGCCTCCATCCCAGCTCTTTCGGAAGAACAATTTCAGGAGCTTGGAGCATCCGTGCTCACCGCCTGGGAACAGGGAAGATTGAGGGCGCTGATCGATGAAATAGCAGAGCGTGAAGTAGTTGATACAGAATGGCTGCTCAGTACCCTTGCCGAAGCTGATGTGTTAATAGCTCTTAATGTCGCAGAGGCGGTAAGAACCAAACTTGAAGCAATAAATGGATTAAGAAGATTAATAAATAAAAGGGAGTTGGAAAATAGCGTAAGGGACTTTATTGCAGAAAAGCCTTATTTACTCGATTCGAAATGGGAGACGTTTAAAAAAGAAATATCAGTTCGGCGATTCATGGAAGAAGCGGCTCAAGAAGCGGGTCTTAAAGATGAAGAAGACGATGGTCAGCGGAAAAGAATAGACTTAGCACTGAGAAGCGGGGAGCATTTACTCATCGTTGAGTTCATGCGTCCCGGATTGAGAGCCGATTGGGATCATTTATCGCGATGTCGACGTTATATTCATTTAATCAGAGAGAAAATCGAGCCGCAAACAGCTCTGGGTATTAAGAAAATAACCGGATTGATTGTAGCTGATTATCTTGATGATGATGCAGGTGTAAGAAGAGAATTATCTGAATTGGTGAAAACTGATATTTATGCATACGATTGGGAATCCTTATTGGATGCGGCTGAAAAAAGGTGGAGCGAGTTTCTTGATATTCTGGGACAACGAGCTCCGCAGGATGAAAGGCTCGACAGTATTCAGAAGCACTAATCTCATCTAATATCTGTTATAAGTTGGTAATTGAGGTTTTCTTGATGGTTACTGAATCACATCAAGATATTTTACTTAAAGATCTGACTGATCAACAGAAGGATGCGGTTAGATCTAAAAGCAGATGTCTCCTTGTCATTGCCGGTGCGGGTTCCGGCAAAACAGATGTCATGGCCAGGCGGGTCGCGTGGTGGGTGGCGGTTGAAGGCATCCCCAAAGAGGAAATTGTAGCCTTTACATTTACGGAAGCGGCTGCAGAAGAACTCAAGTTTCGCATTCGTTATTATATACAATTAGTAACTCCACCCGGAGATGACACAACAATCGGCGGTATGTATATAGGAACCATTCACGGGTTTTGTTTAAAAGCACTACGTGATCTTGACCCCGATGACTACCATAATCTGGACATCATAGACGAAGCGGCACGTTTAGCTCTTGTAATCAGAAGTTTTCACAACATATTAGGGCTACAATCTCTCCAAGACGCCTTAGGTGTTGGCCAATATGAGACCACCGATATTTTTCTTCATGGATATGATCTTCTGAATGAATATGATGAACTTGATGTACATCTTATGTCTGAATTACCACCGTCTCGGCTTGGGGATGAGCGTGCATGGTGCAGAGAGGCGGAACTTGTCACTCAAGTGGGAAATAGTGCAATTGCGCAAGCTTTTGCAGTAAGCGCTGCACGCTTTTATGCTTATCTCCGTTGCCGGCGCTTCTTGGATTTTAGCACCTCTCAAACGGAATTATTAAGACTTCTCCGCGGACGTGAGGAATTGCAGCGGTTAGCACATGAAAAATGGAAATATATTGTCGTTGATGAAGTCCAAGATATCAATCCGGTTCAAAACAGTATAATCCGCTTCCTCGTGGGAAACGACGGCAAATTAACGGCGGTTGGAGATCATCGGCAGGCAATTTATGCGTGGCGTGGCGGCAGGGTGGAATTAATGGGGAATTTGTACGACCAACTCGAAGAGGCGCCGGATGGTCAGGTAATTGAGCTGCAGGCCAATTTTAGATCGACCGATCGTATCATTAATTTGGCTAATGCTTGGTCCGACACAATCGGGCGAGTCGGTCGCATGACAAATCCTCCGATGTCACATGGAAACGAAAGACGCAATGATCTTGATGATAGTCACGTAGGTGTTCTTGATTTTTCTTCTCGAAATGCGGAAGCAAACTGGATTGCAGATAAAATAGAGTCGATGGTTCAACCCCGATCCGCAACAGGGGCGGTTCATGATACTCGAGAAGGAGAACGAGGTCTTACGTACAGCGATATTGCGTTGCTTGTGAGATCTGCTACGGATTCTCGCGTATACATGCAGATTTTAGAACAAAGAAACATCCCGGTGGTAGTCAGGGCGGGTCCGGATCTTTTTTCACAACCTGAAGTTATTCTTTTCGTTTCCATCCTCGCTCTTATCGCCGATATTAATGAGTTTTATGGTTCCCCTCATGATTTAAGAGCGTTTCCAAATCGTATCAGGAATGTACTCGGGTGTAATCCGATTCCGGAAGAAGTGATACCCGCGGCGTGTCAAAATTTAAGTGATGCAGGTTTACCGATACAAGAAGATTTATCAGAGAGGATGATCCGAATAGGCGGACTGATCAGGGACAAACTTCAAGGTCAATTCCCGGCAACGGATGAGGAGCTTCAGGAGGTCAGAAATCCCCAACTTCGCCAATGGTTGAACACGCCAGGCCAACTAAGGAGAATTTTCCCCCAGCGGCTTTATCACTGGATATTGGGGGAAGCGGATGTAGGATTATGGGATAATGGATCCGGGCGTACTGAAGCCGCGATGTTTCATCTGGGTCAACTGAGTTCGCTGGTTAAGAGTATCGAGACACCGGGATGGACGCAACCGAACGAGTTCAAATATCAAATTATCGCATTAGTTCAGTGGGGTGCTCAGAATGCTCGAGCGGACCGGTCCCCGTTATTGATCGCTCCCAATGCTGTTACTATTACGACCATACACTCCGCTAAAGGATTACAATGGTCGTCCGTGTTTCTTGCTGACGTCAACGCTCATAGGTTTCCAAGTCAAAGAGCCAAACAGCCCAGTCTTTTGCCTTATGATGGGGATATATTAAGGCGAATAGACCCATCCGCTATGGCTGATAATGATAATTACGACGCTGAACGCAGATTGATGTATGTAGCCATAACGAGGGCTGAGAGATATCTCGCCATAACTTGCTCGGGTGATCAAAGATCTAGATTTTTCCGACAAATTAGCCAAATCGCTTCAGGCGTTGGGGTTGTTGTGTCTTCCGATTCTCGGGAAGTATTATCTAATATTGAACTGCGGGCTTCCGAGTCATCGAGGGATTTACCCTTAGCTACTTCATTTTCCGATATGCGCTATTACTGGGCTTGTCCACATGATTATTATCTCAGGAAACTATTGGGGTTTACTCCAACCATTGACCAAGCCTTCGGCTATGGGCGAGGTGTTCATAATTTAATGAGAGCGATCCACTCAGATCCCACAGGTTGGGCGCGGATTGCAGAAAACCCAACGCATATACGCGCCAGACTTGAGGAATTGGAGCGTCAAGGGCTATTCTATCTTCGATATACAACAGGGGAACCTGCCGATAATATGAGGAATAAGGCATTTTCCATTATTGCCGATTATATCCGTATATACGCTGGAGAACTAGCTCGATTGCATTTCGAACCTGAGCGAGAATTTGAAACTTTGATCCCAGAAGAACAAGTCTTGGTCTCAGGAGCTATTGACGTAATTAGATTGGACGACCCTCCACGAGTGACGCTACTTGATTTTAAATCCGGTGATGCTGAAAGCGACGCGGCAAATGCGTTAGATACTCAAGAGATGCGTTTGCAAGTAGGTTTGTACGGCATCGCCGCTCGGCATGAGTTGGAATATCAGCCTGAGCAAGGTTTAGTACGTTATCTTGATGAAACAGAACCTGACCGTCGGGAGCTGAGAGTAGAGTTAACGGATGAAGCCTTGAATGATGCAAGAGACCTCGTAATAAATACAGCCAGACAACTGCGAGCAAGACAATTCCATAGGGGGCCTTCTACTAATCCAAGAAGGTGCGTGACCTGTGATTATACGGATATTTGCGGATTAAGGGATAGACTGAGGCCTCGGGCTGGCCAATGATACATCTAAACTAATGAATATCTAAGAGGAATCAATGCCGGATAATCTTTCTCCCCAACAACGTAAATATTGCATGTCTCGGGTAAAGGGTAAAGATACCGGTATAGAAAAACAGATTCGCTCCGAGCTATATCGTCAAGGGTATCGTTTCCGCAAGCATGTTACCGATTTACCTGGTAAGCCGGATATAGTATTTTCTCGGCAAAAAGTGGCGGTATTTATCGATGGGGATTTTTGGCACGGATATCGATTTTCAAGTTGGAAGAATGACCTTTCTTCTTTTTGGCAAGAAAAGATTCTCAAAACTCGGCTAAGAGATCAACGTAATTTTAAAAAATTGCGTAGAGGCGGTTGGAAGGTTATTCGAGTATGGCAACATCAGATAAAAAATGACTTGGAAGCTTGTATCAATATAATTAAGTCGAGTGTTACAAGAACATAATGAGTAATTTTGTCATAGGATAGAGAAGGGCGCAGAACTATCATATCAATCGAAGATAAACTTATCACTTGAAATAGAATAAAACACTGATTAGAGACGCGAGGTCAGGATAGTAAAATGGCAATATATAATACATCATTTGACGCGGCCAACACAGCGATTAGGGCTTTTCTAACTAGAGTAGGAGAATATTATTTAGGTAGATCATTTAATACTAGTAATGGAAAAGCAAAGGATGATTGGACCCGAATAAAAACTGAAGTCTTTAAAAATAGGTGCGCATATTGCGGTGAAGAATGCCTAAATCCTCAGATGGAACATGTTATCATGTTTAATCGAACAGAATTTGGTTTGCATCATCCTGGTAATATTATTCCCACATGCAAATCATGTAATAAAAGATACAAGAAACCCAACAACACCTATTTCACGTGGGAAGAGCAGCTTGAAAAGATTTGTCAGATGAAAGGTCAACAAGAGAAGATATCGGAAAGAAAAGGTAAAATTCTTTTACATATAAAGACCGAGCGGTATCCAAACTTATCAATGGAGGAACAGGATGCCATCCGTATAATAGCGGAGAGTCTATACAAGAATGTACATATGGAATCGGACAAATCATTAGAACTTTATCAGCAAATTCATAAAGCGTTTGTAAAGGCAAATCATATGAAAAAGTTAGGCGACTTGTAAATGCATGATAATCCTCGTACGATACTTAAGAACCTTCTCACAGACCAGGAACAACACATTCTAGCGGATTTTCGACAGGATAAACGCTGGGCGATTCTTGAACTCGCTAGGGCAAATGATGCATATCTCTTGTATACTCTCTCAAAAAAAGAAGGGCAACCAGACGTCCGAGGAGATGTCTTTTACAATCAATATTACCAGTTCGGATGGACCAAATCTTTATCACTTTTCATGAGTAAGGACTGCATGGAAAAGGGTGTACCTTTAACACCATCAACACCTGAATCGCAGCAGTGGGCTGATTCAATGATAATACAATGTGGAAAACTCGGTATTTGCGAAATATTGCTTGAGTATGACCGATTCGGTCTGGGCGAGCTATCCAATCCAAAAGATAACGAAATTCATTTTGTAATACGCGCGACCAACGCGGGAATCGAAAAGTTGGAACGATATGAGTTTGATTACTTAAATGAACTAGCTGCCGATTTGGGTACTGATTCTTGGTCTAAAGTGCTTAAAATGAGAAGCAAAATTATGAAGAAAATGTCGGCACTAGTTCAGCCTCGCTGGCAGCATTATATACACTATCAAACTGCACCTGAAATTGATGCATATTACCAACGTTTCGGCCTTTTGTGGTCGCGTACTCACTGTCTAGGACACGACAGTTTCCCTAATGAAGCAACATTTGCCGGAAAGTCTTTTGGTTTATACAAAGCAGCTATAGTAAATCTAGTAGGTTTTGCTTGGAAGCATATCGACTTCTGCCAGTCATTATTGCTCAAACACCCTGACTTGGAACTGCGTAATTTATTGACAATTTATTGTCATATTAACGATCTTTGTGAAGACATGGCAGCAGCTCTGGAAGTTTCCTCACAAGAAGCATCGCATATTTTGTCTTTATTTACCCTAACGCCAAATAACAAATCAATACACGTACTAACACCCCGGAACTACTCTCCTCCTTTAATTCAAATTAGTGAAGAGTCAGTAATAAACTCAATTTCAGGAATCTTGTCAGATAGTCCCTACCTTTTTTTATTAGAGGAATTGAGGAACCTATATCCGAACGATTGGTATAAGTACGTAAATCTCAGGGAGGAAACATTCCGTATTGAGCTTTATCAGTTCTTTCCTAGTGAACGGTTTTTCATGATAGAAAAACCGGTAAAAATAAAGGTTGAAGATAAAGTCATAACTGACATAGATGCAATTATTCTTGATAAAAAAACCGGCACCCTCTGTTTATTTCAACTCAAGTGGCAAGACTTTTTCGCTTCATCAATGCAAAAGCGAGAATCAGGGAAAAAGAACTTAATGAAAACAGCGAATGCTTGGATTAGTTCTGTTAGCAATTGGCTGGCAGATAAAGACCATAGAGCGATAGGGAAATTACTAGGCTTCGACTTAAACAATATCGCAATTACTCATATTTTACTTTTTGTGATAGGTAGAAACTTCGCTCATTTTTCAGGAGATGAGCAGCCGGATGATCGAGCTGCATGGGGAATGTGGCCGCAAATTATTAGGTTAATTAATGATGGATCTAAAAACAAGGTCCTTTACACTTCTGATCCTCTTGGTTGGATACACACGTCTCTCCGGATGGAATCCTCAACTCATAAAGAATTTGCGCTGTTAGGTCAAGAGTTTCAATTAGGTGGATATCGCATTGTACTTGAATCATCGAAATAGTAATTGCTTAATACCAAATACCAATATCTAAATAGAGTGCGCAACTTCCCATAAAATATAGATAAGATTATAGAGAATAAAAACAGGCTAGTAAATTATCCCTAGCCTGTTAATCTTTAAATTACAGATATTAACGTTATTAGTCCACCATACTTAGTTGACTTCCGCTCTCCAGTTTCTTTTTCTCTTCTTCTATAGCTTCTTTGGGTAAATCATTACGGACGGACTGTATACCTGCCTTTAGCCGGCCGGTCTGGTTCCATTGGCTGCCGCCGATCGCCTGGTCTATGTCACCAATAATCCGGTATATGTGCTGAGTGACATACTGGGGAAGGTTCGGTATATTCAAGGCTTCCCGGGCAGCAAGTCTTGCCAGTTCCAGCGGCTCAACCGCCAGGTTGATATATGTTTCGACCGTATCTATAGATTCGTTGACCTTGAGTGGGTTCCATTTTACGGGCATAGTTACACCTTCTTTCTTATTAGTTTTTGGAGTACCTACTCTCTTTGGTTGTTGTTCGTACTATGCAACTGCCCTATTGGACTTCCGAATAAGTACGCAACCGCCGATATTCCCTGCCATCGAGGACTTACGTCTCTGTCCCAGGTCTGCCTCTGCCATCGGGCATCGGCACTCACCAACCCTTTTAGCCAACAAAAAAGGAGACTTTCTTCCCACGCTGGGAGAGAAAATCTCCTCTAAATAGTAAAAAGCGGGGAATCACCCCCGCTTTTTACGTGGCTGTTTTGTGAGTTCAAGCGTTCAGTTTGGGCTTATAATTACACGGCGACTGGTTCTTTCGCCTTGTGCTTCCGCTTCGGCTTGGCTTTGGTGATTTCCTCGGCTTCGGCTACGGCATCGGCTTTTTCGGCTTCCTCAACCTCGGCATGTTCTGCCTCGGCTTGCTCGGCTTCCGGCTCGGCAGTCGTTTCCTCACCTGTCGGCTTCTGGCTCTCATTGGTTAGCATAGGCATAACCACCAGCTCATAATCGGGAGAGGTAAAGAGCATGGGCGATTTGCCGTCCACCAGCTTTAAGTCCACCATCCCGCCACAAGCCCTCAAGGCGTCAGCCAGATAACCGCCATCAAGGCGTATCTTGCCATCGCCCAGAGTATCGGCAGGAATGTCCGCTTGTCCTTTATCATCAGGACTGGACATGATGAGCTTGCCGTTACCGATGGTGAGGTCTATCGGGTAGGCTTTACTATCCGATAATACCTTGAGTGAGCTTACCGCCTTGATTGCCTCGTTAGCGTCAAAGCTAACAAAGGTGTTGAACTCGGCGGGTAGGAGCTTCTCGTATTCGGGAAAGTTGCCGTCAACGCTCCGCCATTTATAGCGGATTAGCTCGGTATCCAGTACCAGGCTCATGCCGTCAAGGCTTTCCCCGTTCTTTTCAAAGCTCACTCTAACCCGATAGGCACGCCGTAAGGCACTGATAACACCCCTTAGCTCATCCCTGTTTATCAGGACTTGCCCATCCTCGCCATCAAAGTCCAGCTTAACCACGGATAACCGGAAACCATCGGCGCTCACTATTGTGAGTTTACCGTCTGCTACCCTGAAAAGGACACATTGTAAGACTGGTCTGGTATCCTCTTGGGAAGTAAACGGCACTACTCTAGATAGTGCTTCCGATAGTTCCAGTGCTCCGAGGTTAGGACTGACGGTGTTGGATGGGCTTACCCTGACTTCGCAGAGGCTCAAGGGTGTTTTATCGCCTATCCATGCCATGTCGTCAAGGAAACTGGTGTTTGTCCCACAGACCACCTTAAGCCGTTTATCAGTAACCCGCACCCCGCTGGCATTACCGCCGGCAGGTACTACCTTTACGATATTTGACCCGCCGAGAGACTTAAGATAGGTAAGGAAACCTTTACGCCCGATAGTAAAGTCATTGAGCATTACCCTTTCGGCTAATGCCCGACTTAAGGCGTTTACCAGTATCGCCTTGTGTGATACAAAGCCCTCACCTGAACGCTTGCCCTCAATATTCAATTGTTCTATTTGAACACCCCCTATTGACTATCCGGCAGTGGGCAAGGCTACCGGCTTCGTCTAGTAGTAAGCGACCGCTAACCCGCAACTCGCTGGCATTAACAGTGCTTCCACTATATATACTGTTTTGAGAGGGTGAAATCTTAGGACGCTATCATGCTTTTTTGTTCTTTTTGTCTGTAGTACCACAGGTATTGATGTTCCCTATTAGTAAGAGACTGCCCCGCTAGCTTTTTGTTGGCTATCTGGACTAGCCGTATCGGGCAACCTAGCAACCACGTTTTAGCGTCAATCCAAGCCGATATGTCCATAGCTTTATCATCGGCGATGGTGTTCATTAGCTCGGCAGTATCGCCGTCACCGATATTTACCTGGTAGTCAAGGCTTAAGATAGTCGGCTTGCGCTTCTCCTTGCGCCAGTAAAGTGCTATGGTCAAGCTGGCGATGCGGTAGGCCCGCAGTATCGGAATAGGCTGGCCGTCTCTGTGTCTTGCCATAGCTAGCTCCAGAATAATGCTGTGTCTTATGTCCGGTCTATCCGGTGACGGTACTTTACGCTCAAAGCGGTGGGCGACTTGATACCATACAAGCCACTCGCCGTCTAACCTGTCATAGGATAAAGGATTATCATCTTGAGGACATGCTGTTGTAACCACGCTTAACCCCCTTTCAATGAGGCAAGCGTTCAGGTCAAGGCTCTGCTGATATTCAGTTTTTAAGGTGCTACAAAATACATTTCTAGCTTCATTATTTAACAAAAAGTCATAAGGTTAAACGAGAAGAAAAAGCTAGTTTATCACCCTCTGGGGGACGGGGAAGGAAATGAGAAAACAAAAAGAAAAGCCTCCCTGAAACGGGAGGCTTTGAGTGTCTTATAAAAGGCCTTATGAACTTAAAAATTGAAAGCTATGAGATAGTCTTTCATACTCTCATTGGCAAGGTTCTGTTGTGGAGATTTACGGCGACAGTCCAGAACACCACCGTAAAAGCGATAATTACCAGTAAATTAACGAACGGCGGATAGTAACTTATTCCTCCCATTGCATAGCGGGCCAGGTCGGTGAAGTAGGTAAGTGGAGAGATCAAGGAAAGAGCCTTCGCCGCAGACGGCAGTTGACTCAATGGGATGAATATTCCGCTAATGAACATTAAAGGGAACTTAATTAAGGTACTCAACATTTGAATAGGAGCAGGTGAACTGGTGGCGGGAAAGGAAAAAATAAGCGCCATGGCTGAAAAGCACAAGGAACTGAGGAGAACTCCCGCTAGCATAACCCAGGGATGGATAAACGTAACGCCGACCACCATAGAGAGTAAAATCGGTATCAGGGAGATAATCAATCCGGTCAGTGCGGAGGCCAACATATCTCCCAGAAGGATAGTCCAGACAGACACTGGACACGACACAAGTCTTTCCAGAGTCCTCGCCTGGCTTTCTATGGGAAAGACTATTGGCGATATAGCCGAGCAGGTGAAGAAAACCGAAACCGCAATGAGTCCTGGCATTAGCGTTTCGACCGGCATCTGCCGCCCGAAAGCGAATGAAAGAAACATGAAGCCTGGCCACAGCACACCCATAAGGATAACCTGCCCCTTGGAGTAGTAGATTTTCATATCCTTTTTAACGATGGCAAAAGAGCGTATTATCTGGTCCAAAATGCCGAAACTACTTTGCATGGCTTTTCTCCTCGGTCAATCTGACAAATGCATCTTCAAGTGAAGGCGGACGTATGTTAAGGATGTTCATTTGAAGAGAATTCGCCCGGCTGAAATCAACCAGTGAGCCGACTAGAAGGGTTGTATTATCCGTATACAGCCGGAAACGGCTGTCAGACTTTTTCTCCCCGACTATCTCTGCACCTGGTATCTTCCCCGCTCCAATCGCTTGTTGCGGTCCTCCGCCAGGTCCCGGTTGCTTTATACCAGGCATCTGTCCCTGTGTTCTACTCGGTCCACCTCCCATCCCTCCAGGTCTGCCAGTTCCCGCGATGGCCTGCTGTGCGCGCAGTCTTTCAGCCGCTTCTATCTCCTGCGTGGTCTCTAGACGGTTTACCCCGGGCAACTTTGTCAGATCTTCAGTATTTATTGGTCTATCAAAGCTCACATCAACAAGATAGACACGCCCGGCAGTAATGCTCAGCTTATCCGGGCTATCCAGGGCTACTATTTTCCCATGATTGATTATCGCCACACGTTCGCACATCTCGGCCGCTTCATCCATATTGTGCGTCGTGAACAAGATAGTTTTCCCCTCCTGCTTCAAATCCTTAAGCATTGCGTGTATGAAGCGGACGCTCTGTACGTCGAGACCGCTTGTCGGCTCGTCAAGGAAGAGAATCTGAGGGTCGGGAAGAAGCGCCAAACAGAGAACGAGGCGTTTTCTCATGCCCATGGAGTAAGTGCTTACCAGAGAGTCTTTTCTTTCGTAGAGCCCGAGTTGCTGCAAGAGGGACGAGGCTCGCTCTTTAGCCTGATTAGCCGGCATACGATAGAGTTCACTCACAAGCATGAGGTTGCCCCAGGCGGTCAGGTCCATATAGGCATTTGCAAGCTCAGGCATAACACCGGATAACTGTTTGGCGCGGATGCTGCCAGCCGGGTATCCCATCACAACCGCTTCGCCGCTGTTTTTCTTGATGATTCCCGTGAGCATACGTATTGTAGTGGTTTTGCCGGCGCCGTTGGGACCCAGGAAACCGAAGAACTCTCCCTGATTAACTTGAAAACTGGCATGATCAACCGCCACAAGTTGTCCAAAAACTTTAGTTAGGTCCTTTACTTCAAGAGCAAAACCCTGATTTTTCAATAGACGGCTCCTTTAAATCAAAGCCAGCGGGTTAATTCATATTATCCGCTGGCTTTTAGTTTCATTAACGGTCGAGGTTCAAGAGGGTTGAATTTACACTTCTTTTTTAAGCTCAGCCAAACGCTCCTCTACTCCTTTGGCCTCTGCTTGAAGCTGCTTCAGATATTCTTCTAACCTGGCGATGATTTCTTCGCGGGGGATAAAACGCCGGTGGAATCCCATTCCTCCGTGATGCTGGTGGCAACCGCATCCACAACCACCGTGGTGGTGCCCTTCTCCATACATACTATGATGACTGTGTCCGCCGCACCCACAATCTTCCCCATGACTTTCCTGCCTGCCCTCGTGCTGCTCTCCATGATGGCTACCGTGTTCACTACAACCGCAGTTTTCTTCCCTGTGCATAAATACCTCCTCATTATAAGTCTATAAGTAACAACTTATAGACTTAGTTTAATATATGGGAATTATCCTGTCAACAAGGGGGGCGAGTTAAAAAGGAAAGATAGTGGGCCAGGCAGCGGCTTATGGCAGATGACAGTTTTGCCGGCAGGAGTCTTCTTCGCAAATTTTATCGAATTCGAGTGTGGTGGAAAGAACTCCCTGGCAGCGTTTCAGCCCTTCAGGATCAATCAGATAGTGCATGCGGAAACCGCGTTTCTCTCCGATGACCAATCCGACCGACTTTAATACCCGGAGATGCTGGGAAACGGCCGGTTGAGTTATGCCAAGCAACTGTGAAAGGTTATTGACACAGCGGCAGCCGGGGGGATTCTGGCGGCAAAGGACCTGGAGCAGTTTTAGCCGGGTAGGATCCGCCAGCGCGGCGAATAACTCCGCTTGTTCCTTTATTTTAGTAACGTCCAGCAGTGTTTTTTCTTGCATTCCATTAAACATAATAACGATGAATGAGATGGGCTGTCAATTAACTACGAACTGACTGGAACTAATTCGTAGTTCCAAAGTAAAGATTTCACAATCAAGTAAACAATAACTCTAGGTTCTAAATGGGACTCTTATTGAGTCACAAAAACTCATTTAGTCGACTACAAAGAAGTCTGCTCTATCGAAATATAAACGATGACCCGCTTTTGACCGCCGGATACGCAGATGATAGAATTACCGGAGTGGGGAGTAGCCAGCCGTATATCGGGTTCGGGCAGTCGTCAGCACGGAGCTAGCCTCCCGGCTGTCCGCTAGATACTTAGACTAGTGGCGAGACCATTACGGCGTAATATGCCGTGTGGTTTCGCCGTTTTTATTTCTTACCGCTTGTTCCCGGAGGGGCATAACATACATGGAAAATTGGCACAATTTGAGTATTGATGAGTCATTACGGCAACTGGCGGTTCAGTCTACCGGTTTGACGGAAGATGAGGTGGGGAAACGGCGTCTTGAGTACGGCGCCAATGAACTGGAGACCAAGAAAAATATCTCCAGGCTACTCATATTCTTAAACCAGTTCAAAAGCCCGCTCATTTACGTTTTAGCCGTTGCGGCCATAGTGTCTTTCGTCATCGGGCATTCTACGGATGCATTCGTAATATTAGGCATACTGATTCTGAACGCGGCGATAGGGTTTTTCCAGGAAACGCAGGCGGAAAAGTCCATGAACGCGCTGCTGGAGCTGGCTTCTCCTAAAGCGAAGGTAAGGCGGGATAATAAGCTTGCCATCAAGCCGGCCAGAGAACTGGTGCCCGGCGATATCATACACTTGGAGGCCGGTGATAAAGTGCCTGCCGACGCCAGGCTGATAGAAGCCGCCAATCTGAAAGCCAACGAGTCCGCCCTGACCGGAGAATCCATGCCGGTGGAGAAGAACACCCGGACCATCGCCGGTGAAGCCGTGATTGCCGACCAGCTCAACATGACTTTCCTGGGGACGGCGATAACCGGCGGCCGGGCCACCGCGCTGGTGGTCAAAACCGGCATGTCCACAGAGATGGGACAGATCGCCCGCGGCTTGCAGGAAGTCAAACCGGAACCCACTCCCCTGCAGAAAAACGTCGGCCAGTTGAGCCGCTACCTGATGATCCTTTTCCTTGGCGCGACGGCGCTGCTTCTGGTCGCCGGCTTGATAAAAGGGATGAACTGGACAGAAATCTTCCTGGTGACGATAGCCGCCGCCGTATCCGCTATTCCGGAAGGGCTGCCGGCGGTATTGACCGTCGTGCTGTCCATCGGGATGCGGGCGATGGCCAAACGCAACGCCATCGTGAGGAAGCTGCTGGCAGTAGAGACTTTAGGCTCCGCCACCGTCATTTGTTCAGATAAAACGGGTACCCTGACCATGAACCAGATGACGGTACGACAACTCTTCGACGGTAATAGCTTCATCCAGGTTACCGGCGAAGGATATAACCCCAAAGGCCAGTTCATGAAAGATAACCAGCCGTTATCGGTTGAGGAGAAAGAAAAAGTCAATCTTCTCTTAAAAATCGGCGCTCTCTGCAACGATGCCAGATTAATGTCCCATAATGGGCAGCCGGGCATCATTGGCGACCCTACCGACGGCGCACTGGTGGTCGCAGCGGAAAAGGCCGGTATCGCCAAGGAAGCACTGGAAAAAGAATATCCGAGAATAGATGAAATCCCTTTCGAGAGTGAAAAGCAATACCATGTTACGCTGCATAACCATAACGGTAAGGCTATCGCCTGCATGAAAGGGGCGGCGGAAAAAGTCCTGCAATTCAGCAAGTTCCGGCAGGAAGGAGATAAGACCGTCCCTATCCAGCCGGATGACTTACAGGGGATTACCGCGGCGGCCAACCGCATGGCACAGGAAGCATTGCGCGTGATTGCGCTGGCATACCTCGATCTGCCGCCGGGCACCGGGGAATTGCCGGATGATTTTCTGCAGCGCGGCCTTATTTTCGCGGGGTTGGTGGGGATGGAAGACCCGCCGCGGGAAGAAGCCAAAACCGCCGTCAAACACTGCAAGGAAGCCGGCATCAAGGTAGTGATGATAACCGGCGATAATAAAGTTACGGCGGAGTCTATCGCCCGGCAGCTGGAGCTGCCGCCGGGCAAGGCGGTGACCGGGGCGGAGCTTTCACGGATGACGGATGAAGAACTGCATGAAGAAGTAGAAAATATTTCCGTTTTTGCACGCATCGAGCCGCTGCACAAATTGAGAATCGTCAATGCCTTTAAGAGCCGCGGGCATGTCGTCGCCATGACGGGAGACGGCGTGAATGACGCCCCGGCGCTCAAGGCCGCCGATATCGGTATCGCGATGGGCATCACCGGCACGGACGTGGCCAAGGAAGCCAGCAATATGGTTCTGGCGGATGATAATTTCGCGTCCGTGGTGGCGGCGGTGGATGAAGGGCGGGCGATATTCAACCGCTTGCGAAACGTCATTTTCTACATGCTGAGCACCAATATCGGCGAGTTAATGGTATTGATATTAAGCGTCCTGTTCCTGGGGCAGTCACCGCTGATGGCAGTACAAATTCTGTGGGTGAACCTGGCCACGGATACCGCCGGCGATATCCCGCTCGGCTTCGAGCCCAAGGTCGGCGACGAACTTAAAAAACCACCTCGGCGCCCCGGTACCGGCTTGATATATCCCGGTCTGCTGCTCCGGACGCTGTTCATAGCTGTCCTCATCGGTATCGGCTCCTTCCTGTTATTCCGCTGGGCCGAACCCCGCATGAGACTGGAAGCCGCGGAGACCATGACCTTTTGTGCCTTAAACACCTTTGTCTGGTTTATCGCCTTCAGCGCCCGCTCCGATGAACACTCCGTTTTCAAGATAGGTTTCTTCAAGAACAAAATACTGGTGCTTTCAATTGCTTTCGTCGCTTTACTACAGGTAGCCATCGTTTACACGCCGTTTTTACAGACAGCTTTTCATACCGCGCCGATACGGTTAATGGACTGGGGCATCATTATCGGCGCCGGGCTGGCCTTGTTCCTGCTGGAAGAAACCCGCAAGCACTTTTTCCCCCGCCTTTTCTCCTGGGGTAAATGGTAATTGACAAAAAGGTATGAGCGAAAAGACGCTGCGGACTTAGGTAATAACCGTGTCTTTAGCTCGACGCAATGTGGTTGCGAAAGATGAGTGATAATAGCGCTACCTCACCCACTAACAGTCAATCGATGGTAGAACCAGACAAGAGAACCTGGGGCGCCCGGAAAAGGTCCTGGTTCAAAAACCACTGGATCCAGATGCTGGCCCTGCTGTTTTCCCTGCTTATTATCGTGCTTGTGGCTGTTTTTCGACATGAGATAGCGGGATTAGGTAGTTATGGTTATCTGGGAATCTTTGTCCTCTCGGTGTTGGGGGCAGCCACTATTATCGTGCCGGTGCCCGGTTTGGCGCTGGTGTTTACTCTTGGGGGAACTCTGAACCCTCTTCTGGTCGGCTTGGTTTCCGGTGTCGGAGGAACTCTGGGGGAAACTACAGGCTACCTTTTAGGTTACGGTGGGCGTGCGGTAGTCGAAAACAAGCGTATGTATCAACGGATAGAAGGCTGGATGAAGCGGTGGGGTGCCGTCACAATTCTTGTTCTGGCGATCATTCCCAATCCCTTTTTCGATGTTGCTGGGGCGGCGGCCGGCGCTCTCCGGTTCCCTATCTGGAAGTTCTTTCTCTACGGAGGAATCGGGCGCATTATCAAGCATACGTTCGTGGCTTTTGCCGGGGCTTGGGGGATGGAATCTATCTTACGTTGGTTGAACTAAACCAGGGTATACTTTAGTCCCCGATGTAATTTCTGAGGTAACAAATACTCATTTCGTGACTTCCCAAGAAAAGAACCGAGAGCTTTTTCCCTTCTTGACTATTACCTGCATAAGCGCTAGATTATCTTCCCCTCCCGGGGGAAATGCTGAAGAAACAAAAGGAAAAAGTCTCATTTTAAGGTACTCTTTTAGCCATCACTTCTAGAATGCGGAAATTACATAAAAACGCCATCTTTTCTCCATACTTGCTCCACATCGAGGCTCTATTATTAAAATGAAAGGTTCAAAAAGAACCTGAAAAAAGAAAGGAGAATCGATATGGGTAGGAAAGCAAGAATACTGGTCATCGCGGCCTCTTTGGTCGCAGTACTCACACTGGCAACCACAGGAGTTGCCATGGCAGCTGGCCCGAACAGCACTAACGACAAAGGTGTAAGCAATAGCTATGGGCAGGGATATGGATTGGGTGGTCAGGGCATCTGTTCCGACAATGTTACCTCCCTTCTGGGATTAACAGCGGAGGAAATACAGGCCCAGCGACAGGAAGGCCTAAGCCTTGTCCAGATCGCAGCCGCACAAGGTATAACCGAGGAACAACTGATTGACGCCGTCATGGCCGAACGGCAAGCCCGGATCCAAGAAAGAGTGACCACCGGCACTTTAACCCAGGAAAGAGCTACTTTCATGCTGCAAAATATGGAGCAGAATGTAGTCCGTGCTATCAACCGCACTACCGTTGGAAAACCTGAATGGGCTGGTGGCAATGGGGGTGGACAGGGCGCTGGTAACTGCCAGATGACAAAACAGGAGCAGGCCAATCGTGGTAATAGCTACGGCGAGCCGGGACTGGGAACAGGACCGGGAAACATGCATAAATGGGGTAATAATTCCCGGTAAATACACAAATCTAACTTATAGAACAAAGAGGCAGGTGGAGGAAGTTTCTACCTGCCTCATTTGCCATATATCTGGCTGAATAGTAATATGAAAGCGAATATACCTGTCGGGGAGTTGAGCGTTGCCATCTAATAGAATTCTGGTAGTCGATGACGAAAAGAAAATCGTTGAAATTGTAAAGGCCTACCTAGAGAGGGATGGCTATAAGGTTGTTACTGCCTACGATGGCAAGGTGGCACTTGAACTAACACGAAAAGAACATCCAGATCTTGTAGTGCTGGACCTGATGCTCCCCGAAATCAGCGGCTGGGATGTTTGCCGCACAATACGTAAAGAATCGGATGTACCCATCATCATGCTTACGGCACGAGACGATACCACGGATAAAATCGTCGGGCTCGAATTAGGCGCCGACGATTACGTTACTAAGCCTTTCGACCCAAAGGAGATTGTCTCGCGGGTAAGGGCGGTGTTAAGGCGATATGAAAACAGACCCGCCCTTACGCATGTTATCAATACAGGTGATTTAATCATAGATATCGAGCGGCGTATGGTACGCCGCGGCGATACTATTATCGAGCTGACATCAACCGAATTCGACCTTCTCCAGGTTCTGGCGGAAAGCCCGGGTAGAGTCTATACCCGGATGCAGCTGCTCGACAAAATTCAGGGCGAGGCATACGAGGGTTATGAGCGAACAATAGATAGCCATATTAAAAACCTGCGTAAAAAAATTGAGATAGACCCTAACCATCCGAAATACATAATCACGGTTCACGGAGCCGGCTACAAGCTGGAGGAGAATTCGGATGCGTAGCTTAAGCTGGAAACTGGCTGGCGCCCTGTTGCTGATAGTAGCTATTTCCGTTGGACTAATGGCATATCTTATCAATCTCAATACTACCCGCGAGTTTAACCAGTATGTTGCGCAGGGTAACCAGAAGAATATTCAAAGTACGAGCGCCGCTCTAAGTCAACTTTACTCTAAAGAAGGAAACTGGGATGGGATTCAGTCATTGCTCCCCGATTTCCTCCGTTCCCCCAACGACCGGCTGGTTGTAGCTGATGCTACTGGAATAATCGTCGGCGATTCAATAAACCAGTGGGTTGGGAAGACAGCCGGCAGCGTTGGATTGAGTAACGGTACGACCATCACCGCATCCGGGCAAGATGTTGGTGAACTATACCTAATCACAAGTCAGGTGGGGAATGGTAAAGGGTTCATGGGTGGAGGAAAAGGTGGCACTTCCTCCACTCCAACTTCGGTTGCTACGCTGGAACAGGATTTTATCGACCGCTTTAACAACTCATTGTTAACCACAGGACTGATAGTCGCGGCGATTGCACTAATAGTAGGGCTCATATTGACGCGCCAGATAACACGACCGATTAAAGCGCTGGTAAACGGAGTACGCCAGATAGCGAGAGGGAATCTTAAACACAGAGTAGATATCAGATCAAAGGACGAATTAGGTAATCTTGGTGAGTCTTTTAACGCTATGGCGGTTAACCTGGACAAAGCCGAGCAGGAGCGCAAACGCATTGTGGCTGATATTGCGCATGACCTGCGTACTCCTTTAACTGTCATCGAAGGAACCGTTACCGGCATTCAGGATGGTGTATTCCAACCTGACAAAGAACACTTGGATACGATTAAAGAGCAAACATCCCTGTTAACGCGCTTAACCAGTGACTTACGCGACCTTTCCCTGGCGGAATCCGGGCAACTGAAGCTGGTTTTAGCGCCTACTGATTTGGCCGACCTGGCGCAGCGTAAGGCAAACCAGTTTGCGGTGAAAGCACAGGAAAAGGGGATTAAGATAAACACAAACTTACCGGGAAATCTTTCTAACGTCAATATCGACCCGGCCAGGATAGAGCAAGTATTAGGAAACCTGATAACTAATGCTATTCGTCATACATCTTCCGGCAGTATTAAAATCTCCATACAGCAGGTTAACAGTGATGCAGCCCATCAAGTCAATAAACCCAGCTTGATACTATCTGTAGCTGACACGGGGGAGGGAATTGCGGAGGAGCATTTACCCCATATTTTCGAGCGCTTCTACCGGGTTGAAAAATCACGGGCAAAAAGCGAAGGCGGTTCCGGTCTTGGTTTAGCTATAGTCAAGCAGATGGTGCAGGCCCACGGCGGCAATGTCTGGGTTGAGAGTAAAATAGGAAAAGGCAGCACTTTCAATATATCTCTTCCTACATAACCTCTCTCGTCTACATTTCGGTGGAGCACATGGATAACTCTCTAACCATAAGAAATACCACGGAGTACAAAGAGCCTTCAGTTGCAGAGACTCTCAAGCTCCTGCAATCTTCGACCGATGGATTACCCGAGTCTGAGGTTCAGCGGCGGCTCCAGGTATTTGGTTTTAATGAAGTCGCTGAAAAGAAAAGTAACCCTATATTGGCTTTCCTCTCGCGTTACTGGGGTCCGATGCCATGGCTTCTAGAACTGGCCATTGTGCTTTCGGTTGTCCTGAAGCACTATCTGGAAGCTGGCATAATATTTGCACTGCTTACAATAAATACCGTCATCGGTCAGATACAGTCGCGCGGCTCTCAACGAGCCTTGGAAGCTTTGAAGAAACGCCTGGCTATTAATGCGAGAGTATTACGGGACGGCAAGTGGCTAACTAAAGAAGCCAGGGAAATCGTGCCCGGTGATATTATCTCCGTAGGATTGGGTGATATTGTCCCGGCTGATGCCAAGCTGATTAGTGGAGACCTTTCTATCGACCAGTCGATCCTGACCGGAGAGTCTCTACCCGTAGATGTACAGGAATCATCGATCATTTACTCGGGCTCTATCATAAAGCGAGGAGAAGCAAAGTGCATCGTGGTAAACACAGGCGCAAATACGTACTTTGGCAAGACCGCAGAACTGGTTAAGACTGCCAAGCCAAAATCCCACCAGGAGCAGATAATGCTGGCCATCGTCAGGTACATGATGTTCCTGGGTATCGGGGCATTGATTCTCGTTGGCGTCTATGCAGCGATAATTGGAGCAGGCATCCTGTCGATATTGACTTTTGCTGTCATATTCCTCATGGGGGCAGTACCTGTGGCTTTACCGGCGGTGATGACTATTGTCCAGTCAGTAGGCGCGATGGAATTGGCAAAGAAAGGTGTACTGGTTACCAGGCTTGATTCGATTGAAGACACCGCTTCGATAGACATTTTATGCCTGGACAAGACCGGAACTATAACTCAGAACAAACTCTCGATAGGCGAGGTAATACCATATGGTAACCATACCCAAAATGAGGTCATTATGATGGCCGGCCTCTCCTGCCAGGAACAGAGTAAAGATACTATAGATATGGCGCTGCTGGAACGCTCCCGAGCTATTGATATCAAGCAACACTCTTACGAATGTGTTTCATTCACGCCGTTTGAGCCTGCTACTAAAAGATCAGAGGCTGTAGTCGCTGCCGATGGAAAACAATTTAAAGTTATTAAAGGCGCACCTCAGACAGTATTATCGCTTTGCAGAACACTTGACGAAGCGTCTAAAAAGAATGCGAATCAGAAAGTGGAAGAACTGTCACGGAAAGGATATCGCGCTCTGGCTGTCGCCAGATCAGCCGTTGATGATTTCGATAGTCTTGAGCTAGTTGGATTACTATCACTGGCTGATACTCCCCGGCCTGACTCCAAAAGTATGATAAAGAGCGCCAGAGAGCTTGGAGTAAAGCCGCTAATGCTCACCGGGGATAACATCGCCATCGCCAGGGAAATAGCTCTCCAGGCAGGAGTTGGGGATAAAATAATACGGATGGACGACTTCAGGAATTTAAGCGAAACAGAGCAGGCTAAGATCATCGATGAATCCGATGGGTTTGCTGAAATATACCCGGAAGACAAATACAAAATAGTCAAACTTCTTCAATCCAGAGGGCACATGGTGGGCATGACCGGCGACGGGGTCAATGACGCCCCGGCTCTGAAACAGGCGGAGATGGGCATTGCTGTAAGCAGTTCAACTGATGTAGCCAAGGCATCGGCCAGTATGGTCTTAACCGAACCAGGCCTGGCGGTGATAATAGATGCTATAAAGACAAGCCGGCACATCTACCAGAGAATGCTGACGTGGGTCATAAACAAGGTTACCAAGGTAATTCAGGTTATTGGGCTGCTCACAATCGGCTTTTTCTGGTTTCATGATATAGTCGTTTCTTTACTGGGTATGACTTTACTAATATTCGCTAATGACTTCGTAACCATGGCTCTCGCCACCGATAACGTAAAGTATACCGCTAACCCTAACAAATGGAATGTGAAGAATATTACATTTGCATCACTTGTAGTCGGCGCTTTACTTGTCTTAGAGGGAGCTATAGCACTTTTCATCGGCACACATTACTTCCACTTACAGTTGGAACAGTTACGTACTTTCATGGTGCTTACGCTGATATTTACCAGCCAGTTCAGGGTGTATATCGTAAGAGAGAGACGATATTTCTGGTCGTCACGTCCAGGCAGAGAATTGGCTCTGGCGACAATTGGGGCGATAGCTGTATTTACAATACTTGGAATATATGGTGGAATCATTACCCCGCTGACGCCCTACCAGGTTCTTTTTGCCCTGGGATTTTCAGCCCTGTTTACTCTTGCTATTGATTTCCCCAAATACGAGGCTTTCAAAAAGTATGGACTGTGATCTTAAGAGAAACGGCAGTTTATGTGGCTAATAAAACCTAATTCGCCCAAACACTAAGGCCGGATATAAGCCCAGCCCTGAGCTTGTTTTTTGATTAGTTCTCCTACAGCTGAAGGAACGACTACGGCTACTTCTAACATATCGTTTTTGGTCAAGTTATGAGCACGCATGGCATTGGCGCAAGCAGCGAAAATTACGCCCTTTGCAGCAAGCCCCGCAATTTGGGTTTCGTACTTATTAGAGGCTTTTGATAATAAAGTGATAGCTTCATAATTAGCTACTAATTCTACTTCCACTTTTGACTCTCCAAGGTCGGCAAGTAAGTTAACGATATTCTCCAAGCCTAAATCAATCCTTGCTGTATAGTCAATATGAAACACTACTTTATATTTGTTATTCATTTTTCTTCCTTTCATATTTTGTAATTATAGACTAATATCTTTACCTCTTAATGTATTCATATCACACTCTTAATATTATGTCAAAATAGTGTTTTTATCACCATCGCAACGACAACCATGCCTAGACAAAGATATCTTTGACAAACAGGATTTCCCATGTTACTATATGCATATATGCATGAATATGCATATTATCAAGAGACGGAAAAGATAGATATGAGAAATTTGGTTAAAGTATTTAAGGTTCTATCTGATGAGTCGAGGCTTAGAGTACTTAATCTTCTTCTTGAAAGACCTTGCTGTGTTTGCGAGGTTATGCAAGCACTGGATATATCGCAATCAAAGGCTTCCCGTATATTAAGTGCTTTGTATGATGTCGGTTTCCTCAAACTAAATAAAGACGGCTTATGGTCGCTTTATTCCATCGATTGGGACGGAATGGAAGTAAATTTGAAATCTATTATAGAAACGACCGCCAGATCTTTTGAAGGGAACAAGATGATGGCTGCCGACCAGGAGCGCCTGCGTAAGGCAGAGCGGGTAGGCCCCGTTTGTGTTAACAAAACATCCGGAACTAAAGCAATCATATAACTCTCCAGCTTTATTGTATTAGTTCCAGTCATCAGGTAAAGGAGGATACGTAAGAATGGCACCCATAAATAAATCCCCTTTTGAGAATTATAAGCTAACGTTTATCGTTGGCAAGGGTGGTTGAGAGTGATCAGGCGGAGGACCGACGCGTGCCGTCGTGAAGCTAAAGAAAGATATCAGCGAGGAAATGGGCATTATCGCTAAAGCCATTCCCACGATCGCATATGCCCCTTCTATACCAGTTGGCTCCTTCCGGTATAAAAACTGGCGTGTCATTTTAAACAAGAAAGAAATAAATATCAAAGACATTGAAAAAGAGGCGGATGCCATTGAGGTGATGAATTACCTTAAAGAACTTGTAAGCAATCAAACTAAAAACAATAGTGTATTCTGATGGGAGGAACAAAATATGAGTAATGTACCACAATGGGCCTGGGAGTTTCACGGACATCATTGTCCATTTATGCCGCTGGGTTACCGCATGGCGATGCGTGCCATGCAGGAGCTTGGGGTAGAACACGAGCAAGACCACGGATTTTTTATCATCCCGGAACTTGGAGTAGGACATCCGCAAACATGTCTCATGGACGGTATGCAGATAGCCACGGGAGCCACCTACGGCAAATCCTTAATAGAAAAGACTTTTTGGGGCAAGCTGGCGGCGGTCTTTTATCACCCGGAGAAAGGCGCAGTCCGTTTGGCGTTGAAGGCTGACTTCCTTGATGAATTTGGTAAGCTTGAATTCTTCGCTTACCGTATTAAGGGTATAGAGCCCTCTCAAATCCCAGCCGATGTTACGGAAAAAGCTATTGCCTGGACGGATGCCCAGCCGGACGATAAGGTCTTCAAGATTGAAAAATTGCCCAACTATCAATTCAAACGCGTAAAGGGGTCATTCAACAAGGTTAAGTGCGTCAAATGCGGCGAGTATGTTTTTGAACGTTACGTGAGAATGGTAAACGGACAGCCTCATTGCATCCCTGACTCCGGATACTAACCCACGATATCGAACGGAGGCGGGCTTGAACCCGCCTCCGTGAAACGAGAAAGATATGTCAGTAATAGCTATTATCGTTGCCTGTATTGCCGTATTGATTATGGCGATACCATTTTCCATGGTAGGGCAAGGCGGGGGTTCCACCTACGTGCCAGTATTACTGGTAGCCGGAATGGAATTTCATGAGGCATCGACCACCAGCCTGTTCATGATTATGCTGGCCAGTCTGGCAGCAACTCTGGTCTTCGGCCGGAAGAAAACGGTGGACTGGAAGCTGCTGTTTGCCATCGTTCCTCTTGCTATCCTAGGTGCATTTGTCGGAGGATACGTAGCTCAATTTGTAAGCGCTCTGGTATTGAAGATCATCTTCGCAGCAGTACTCATCATCGCCGCCGTCTTCATGCTCCGGCCTGCGACTGAAGGTAAAAGTCCCGATTTCATGCCGGAATGGCTATGCTGGGATAGAAGCTGCGGAGAGTACCGATACCGGATTTCCATGGGGCTGCTCATTCCTGCTACTGCCATAACAGGTTTTATCGCCGGTATGATAGGGGTGGGAGGAGGCCTCTTCGTCCTGCCATTATTGATATTGCTCTTCGGCGTCCCTACCCGCGTCGCTATCGGTGTTTCTTCCACTTATGTGGGGATTGCGGCTTTACCAGGTTTTATCGGCCATCTGGCGGGCGGGTCAGCTTTCAATGTCTGGGTAGCATTGCCTCTGGCGGCAGCAGCCTTTGTCGGAGCTACACTTGGGCCAATGTTTTCCTTGAAAATTGGCATTAAAAAACTCCGGTTTGTCCTGGCGATAGTTCTCATCGCTCTTGCCATCTGGATGGTGGTAAATATATTTGTTAAGTAAGCATAATATTGGTTCCATCGTTATTTGGTTGTTTTTACCTTATCTCCTTTTCCAAACGAGTATTTGTCATGCACGATGAATATTAAGTTTGGAGAAAGGGTTATTTGTGTGTAGTGGGTCGCACCCCCTTCGGCGATCTTTTTTGCGAAACCGGGGATAATGGTCACACTAACCGATCATCCACCACAAGCAAAAGAACCACTGATCATATATATTGACAATACTAAATATCCTTGTTATCATCATAATGAGCATATGCTCATTATTCAGGAGACAATTATGTCCAGACCGCAAAAATGCCGTCGTGTTGAGTTTCTGCCTGATGTTAATTATTTTAAACCGGCGGGAATACCGTTAAGAGACCTTGATGAAGTATGCATATCTGTAGAAGAGGCCGAAGCCCTGCGTCTTAAAGAACTGGAAGGACTGGAGCAAGAGCAGGGAGCTGAAAAAATGAATATTTCCCGTCCCACTTTCCAGCGAGTGTTGGCATCAGCCCGTCAAAAAGTTGCTGATGCATTACTTAACGGTAAGGCAATAAGGATCGAGGGTGGTAACTTCCAGGTTACGCCAGTTACCATCTGTTGTCATGAGGAACAGAATGTAACTTGTAAAAATAAAGGAGGAGGAATAATGAAATATGCAATGCCGGTGAGTGGCAACCGATTAATGTCACATTTTGGCCAAGCTAACGAGTTCATGCTGCTGGACGTCGATCAAGAAGGACGGGTAGCAAGGAAAGAAACACTAGCAGTAACGCCGCATAGCTGCGGTACCCTGCCTGGTGAATTGGCAAAACGCGGCGTCAGCGTGGTATTAGCCGGTGGTATGGGAATGGGGCCGCGCATGGCCTTCCAACAAAGCAACATCGAGGTAGTGCTCGGGGTAACCGAACCAGATCCCGAAAAGGCAGTAGTAGCTCATGTTAACCATACTCTTGAGAATGGGGTTAATGTTTGCGAGCATGGTGACACGATTTGCGATCGTACTAAAGTATAAGCATGGAAAAACAAACACTCAAGTGAATAATCAGTGATAGTCCGGACTACGTTACTGCGGTAAGATACTTAGAGACTCTTTTTCGGTAATCTGGCCATGGTGCAAGAGAATCAGACATCCTGATGTTCGTGCAGTGGTGACGGGAACTTAGCGGCCTTATTCCGGGACTATACCCGTGTTAAAAACATCAGTCCATACCCGATGATTTTCCCCTTAGCCGGCCGTCCTATATTCCATTGTAGATTCTCACTAATTTCAATTACTAGATATTTTACTTTGTTTGTACGTGGCGTCTATAATGAGCCATTGCAAATAAGCATGCCGGCATAAGCCGAGGAAGGCACTCGATGAAATCAAAGAGCCTGCAACCATTGGCACATATCTGGCGATTTTTCACTTCCATCCGCCTGGCACTGGTATTGATATTTATCATTATCGTCCTTGGTATCATCAGTATATTTGTATTACAGGCGCCTCCGGTAATCAGCTACAATTCGGTGGAATACGTGGCCTGGTTAGAAAATGTGGCCCGGCCGGAGTACGGGGTTTGGACGGAAACGCTGGAGTCATTCGGGTTTTTGAACGTCTTCCGGTCCCCGCTTTTTCTTACCGCCGGAGCTTTGTTAGTCCTGAATATTTTGTGCTGCACTATCAGACGCCTGGCCAGTTTTAAAACGGTTTTCCGTCCCGG
The DNA here is from genome assembly GCA_041652735.1 of Dehalococcoidales bacterium. NCBI lineage: Bacteria > Bacillati > Chloroflexota > Dehalococcoidia > Dehalococcoidales > Dehalococcoidales bacterium. Next base: position 45,970 of record JBAZGT010000001.1, read on the forward strand.
TGGCGCTGTATCCGCGGATAACCTGGAAAAATCGCCATTTGTTTTATCCGCCAAATCACCTGCCCAAAATTCTGTTTTATCTGTCTCAAATTACCTGTTACAGCATAAATACCGTGTCAGGACGTCAACGCATGGGGATCTGGATTTTATTAGTGCGGACAGGTATGCCTTTTCCCGGTTGGGTACGGTTATCAGCCATTTAAGTCTTATTTTACTCGTTATCGGGTTTTTATTCAGCAGTTTTCTCGGTTTCCAGGAAGATTCATTTATCCTGGCGGAAGGTACCGCGCGTACGGTAGGCCATAATAGCGGCTTAACTATGGAACTGGCTTCTTTTACTATTGATTACTGGCCGGATGGAACACCTGAAGAGTACCGCAGCAATGTCACGCTTTATGGCGACGGGCAGCCGGTAAAGACCGCGGCCGTCATGGTGAATCATCCCCTATCTTACGCCGGACTGCGTTTTTACCAGGCATTTTACGGACCGGCCGCTGTAATGCGGGTTACCAACGCTCAAGGTGAAACGGTGGTTGAAACTACCGTTTCTCTCATCGGCACCATGAATGCCGAACCTTATCAACGCCCGCTCGGCAAGCTGGACCTGCCCGGTACGGGATTGACGGCTTACCTGGTCGCCCCGGCCATAAATATGTCTGACCTGATTTTACAGGAAGGCGAGCTTGGCATTGAGCTTTATGAAGACGGTGCGAACGTGCCGCTGGGCTGGGATATCCTGGCCGCCGGGGAGACGCAGGAGATACAAGGACTTGAGTTTACGTATGTCCGGACGGCTTCATATTCTGGATTCATCATAAAATACGACCCCGGTATGTGGCTGGTCTGGTTGGCTTTAGGACTGTTCCTGCTAGGGATAATGATGACGCTATACCTGCCTTACCGTCGCCTGCTGATAACGGTAAAACCGGAAAATGATGGAAGTTCGCTTTACTTTAGTTCATCTGGCAGGCGCGGGTTTGATACAACCGCGGAATTAGAGCGTATCACCAAAGAAATAGCTTTATTGCTGCCCCGGACTGATTAATCAACCGCGAAGAGAGGAAAAGGCTTATGGCTAACTGGGCGCAGGGTCTATTTATCGGGGCATTAGCCGCGGAAGCCGCGGCAATGGCGGCATGGTTTATGGCGATTATTATAAAACGCTATCAGCGGCCCGCGCTTGCCCTGACGTTGGCGGGTTTTTGCCTGTTAACCTTCTCTATTATTTTCCGCGCTATTGCGGCGGGCCGCGGGCCATTTTCCAATATGTACGAGTTTTCCCTGGCGTTTGCCTGGGGTGTCATGGTCATCGGGTTGATATTCTGGCGGCGTAACAAGGTGGCGCTGGTGGCCGGCATAACCACCGTGCTGGCGCTGGCTTTGCTTATTTTTGCCGCCACGCTTTCTTCAAGGGTAAATTCCCTGGTCCCGGCCTTACAGCAAAGTGCTCTGTTGAGCTTACACGTTACGGCGGCGGTCATTGCTTACGGGGCATTCGGCATAGGCTTTGGGATGGCAATAGTTTATCTCGTCAGGGAACGTAAACAGCATTCCCGTTTACCGGAGGCGGAAGTAATCGACCGCCTTAGCTACCAGACAGTTGTTATAGGTTTTCCTTTATTGACCCTTACCATCATCTTGGGCGCTGTGTGGGCGGAAATATCCTGGGGGAGCTACTGGAGCTGGGACCCTAAAGAAACCGCCAGCCTGGTAACCTGGCTGATATACGCCGGCTACCTGCACGCCAGGGTCATGAGAGGATGGAAAGGTAAAAAGGTGGCTATATTGTTGATTGTGGGATTTTGTGCCGTGCTCTTCACTTTTTTCGGTAACTATATTTTTCAGGGGCTTCACAGCTACCGCTAATTAGTGGTTGAAGATAACTGAAAATTCGCTGGCGTGCTGTACCAGGTAGATGATCGTCCAGATAATTATGGCTAGGAAGCTCAACCAGAGAAAAAGCGTCATCCCGCCGTGCCCTTCTTTAATTTCATCCGCATAATTGACGGAGTGCGCTTCTGTATCATGAACGGAATAGCTGCTGCCGCTACGCAGAATCAGCCAGGTTATGATTACCACGCTAACTGCAACGACTATAACGAGCCAAAACGTATTCACGGCTGTTTCTCCCCGCAGGTATCCGCCTTATTTTCTGTCCCGGTCTTTTCGTCTTCAAGCATCCGGTATTTGGCGTCTTCAACATCATGGAACTGCTTGGACCTGATACTCCATACCAGGAATCCGATAAAGATTGCCAGTATGAAAAGGGTCATTATTGTTTGGGCTACGGTTGCCTCATTCATATTATTGCCCCTTCAGATTCCTGCCGAAGCTATCCGTATAGAGCGGCCCCCACTTGGCAATATAGTTATCCGCCGTGGAGAATCCCTGGATATAGAATACCAACCGGTAGATTTCATCATTGCTCAAGGCGTAGCGCCAGGGCGGCATGTTGGTAGTTTCCACGCCCTCGCGTACCTTCCACACCCACCGCCCGTAGTTGGTAAAGTCATTGCCGCTTTCTTCAAAATTGGCCGGTTCCGGCGCAATGTAGCCGTCCGCTGTCTTGCTGGACGCGGGGCCGTCGCCGTGTCCATCGTTGCCGTGGCACTGGGTGCAATAGAGCAGGTAAAGCTGATGGCCCATATCGTATTGTTCCTTCGTCCCGGATATCGGCGGGGCACTTAGGACGGTATTGTTATAGTTATCGCCTTCGGCATCGGAAATATCGCCGCTGATAGAGCGTAATGCGCCTTCTTTAAAGCTCAACTCATATGTGGCAATTTTCCAGATGGTGTCCTCGCTTAAAGATAATCCCCAGGGCGGCATGGCCGTACCGGGCACGCCCGCGCTCATCCGCCAGAACTGGAAGGTATTCTGCGGTTCCGGGTAGTTGATAAGCCTTTCATGGAGATTAGCCGGGCGTGTGACAACCTGGCGGGCATAAGGCCCCTGGCCGTTGCCCGAGCCTCCATGGCAGGAAAGGCATTTTTCTATAAAGAGCTGCTTCCCCTCGTCAAAGAGGTCACCCCACTGCGTGGCCAGGGCGTCACTGCCGCTAAAGGTCTGGTTATCGGCGTTATAGAACGTGTTTACCTGCGCCATCATCGGAAGATAGGGGTTAGTCTTATCCTGGTATTCGGTGGGGATAGGGGGTTGAAAACTGTTGGTAACCAGGTTTTCGGAACCAAGGTTCTGTAAATAATCGGCCAGTGCTGTGAGGTCGTCTTCGGAGAGAAACCCGAAAGGCGGCATGATGGAACTGGGAGAAACGCTGCGCGGGTCTTCATGGTGCATGATGTGCCACTCGGTGGGGCGTTTCCCGCCTATCTGTCCCAGGCTCGGGCCGGTGCGTTCCGTGCCCATGAAATTCGGGATGGAATAATAAAAATCACCGTTTACTGATGTTACACCCATCGCCCAGTCCTGCGGACGGACGAACTGGTTATGGCAGTAAAAACAGCCGTTGGCTCTATACAGGTCTTCACCTTGCTGTTCTTGTGCGGTAAGGACATGCGCCCGGTCTGAAGGCGCTTCGGTAGTAAACATATACGGCATCGCCACTACCATAAACGTCATGATGATGAAGACAACCATACCGCCAATGGTGATAATCGGTACGTTGATTTTCTCCTGGCTGCGGCGCATAAATTCAGAATGTTTCAGGGCGGTCATGGCTTCAGCCGGCTCGTGTTCTTCTTCCTGGTGGGGTTGCCTGGAGCGGATAAAAGTCATGAGGATATTATAAGCAAAGATGAATGCCCCCAGGACCACCACTCCGCCCGCCATCGCCCTGAAGATGAAGGGGATTTTAAGCGCCACGAGTGTTTCTACTACGTTGATATGCACCCACCAATCGGAATTTGCTACCAGCCCGGCGATAGTCATAGCCAAGAAGAAGAAAAAGAATCCGACAAAGAGTACCCAGAAGCTAAGCCTGGTGATACTGTTGCTGAATACTTTGAATTTAAGAAGGCGTGGGACGATGTAGTATGCCGCTCCCGCCGCCAGGAAACCGAAGCCGCCTAGCAAAGCCAAATGCGCATGCCCAACCGGCCATTGCGAAAAATGGGTAAACATATTGGCGTCCCGGAGCGCCTGAAAGCTGCCCTGGATGGATGCCAGGACATACATCACCAAACCCGCCATTATAAACATCAAGGGAAAATTGGTGATAAGTTTGTGCCAGGAACCACGCAAGGTGAGGAAGATATTGGTGGCGAAGGTTATGACCGGTACTATCATCAGAATACTCATGATAACGGCGACGGTCTTGAGCCATTCCGGGAGGGGCGCTTGAAGCAGGTGATGACTGCCGACCCCGGTATAGAAAAACGCTATCGTGAAAAACGCTATCAATGAGAGCAGGTGGCTGTACAGCGGCCGGTTTATCAGTTTTGGAACAAAGTAATACCAGGCGGGAATGCCCAATGTCGTGAACCAGAGGCCCAGTACGTTGTGGCCGTAATACCAGTTGAAAATGGCGTCCTGGATGCCGTTGAGGGCTCCGGTTGACGGATGCCACATTACATTCCCGATGAAATACACTATCGGGAACCAGAGCATGGTACCCATGTAATACCAGAGAGATACGTAAAGCTTCTTTTCCTTGCGTCTTAATATCGTCCCGAAGACGATATATCCCATCAGCAGAAGCGTAGCTATAACAGCTACATCTATAGCCCAGGGTAACTCGGCATATTCACGGCCTTGGCTGCCGCCGAGGAGAATCCAGATGATGCCCCCCAGGATAGCGCCGTTCCAGAGCACGGCGGCCAGCATCGCCAGGCGGGGCCGGAAAAGGGGTACGGCGCAGAGCCGGGGCACGATATAAAACATGGCGCCGAGAAGCCCCGAGGAAACAAACCCGAACAATACGCCGTTAACGTGGGCCGGGCGGATGACGCCGAAAGTGAGCCAGGATACATCTCCGATGAAATCCGGCAGGAAAAACTTGATGGCCATGATAAAGCCGAAAGTAGCAAAGAACGGGAACCATAAAACGGAAATAAGGAACCATAGCCTGGCGGCCCGGTCACCCGGGCTATGGTCTACAATTAAAGCGGGAGAAGGTTGGACACCAGGTACTTGAGACAAATCGGCTCCTTCATTGTCACGAGAGCTAACAGGGTTGTATAATAATAAAACTTCCCATATTTAGTTGTCAATCTTTTTTAGCGGCTAAAACCCGGAGAACATATAAAAATAATATAACATTTTCACTCGCGTCAGGAGGAGGCCGAATCATTATCTTTCACGGAACTCCCCAGGATATTTACCTTCACTGGTTGATTGTATCGCTAGGTGTGGGGATTCTGTTGTCCGGCATCGCCGTTATTACCACCTGCCGGAATATCGCCGGATTTTTCCACCTGCTCCAGGGTAAAGACTCGTTTAAGACCAGGGTATATAAAGTATATTTCAAGTTGCACTCATATTACTGGGTGGCTTTCTTTCTGCTGTTGGTATTGCACCTTTTGGTTACTATCCCGCATATCGGCTTGCCGTCCCCCGGCGAACCTTATGCCCTTTCCCACCGGGTGGCGTTTTACTCTTCAATTGCGAATTTTATACTCGTGCTGGCGGTGTTTACCTCGTGCCGGAGTTTTCTTAGCCTGTATAACCTTTTTACCGCCAAAACCCCGATGGACGGCGGTTTCTTCAAACGTTTTTACAATTTTCATGCCGTTTTATGGGTACTGTTGATGGCGTCTGTGGTGACACACATCGTCTCCGGGATAATTCACGCGGTCAATACGTGAGACACGGCCCTGATTTTCAGCCAGCATATAAATACAATTTCCAAATCTGATCTACAAGTAATTCATTATAGATAGAAACTGCCTGTTTAACCATTATCCCGAAATAGGCTGAACACTGGACTGGAGAGGAACAAAATAGCCATAAGCCATCCAATAACTGATATTGGCCGATATCAAGCTGACGCGAAAACAACTCTCGCCAGGTTTGTTGGTATCAATATCACCCGGCGAATCTGGAGAGAAGCTCATACTTTTTGGCTTCCAAGGTCACAAATAAGTAAAAAGGGACAAATGAAGAACCTGCAAATAACCTGATGCAGTCCTTTTCCCCTTGATTATTATCACCTGATCATCATTTCTATGAGACATCTTGACAGGTCTTTGTAACGGTGATATGTTATATATATCTAACGTTATATATTTATAACATAGGGCGGAGGTAAGTGATGAAGACAAGATTAATACTAATAGCTTATGCCGTTATCAGCCTGCTGGGACTGATGATGCTGCTTTCTCGGGAGAATGTGTACGTGGTAGGCGCGCTGGTGCTCGGCTTCCTGCTACTGGGACATCGCGAATTATGGTCACTCGTCAGATACCGGCGGCTGCCTGTCATCGACGAGCGCGTAAAGGATAACCTAAACAACGCGATGCGGCTTACCGGCGGTTTTTTCTTCATCGCCAGTATCGTGCTGATACTGATGATGAGGTTTAATGTCTTTAAGGATACGCCAATGGCATTAATCATCAGCGGGCAACTGGTGATTGTAGGCATTGTCTATGTGGTCGGCTACCACTACTATGACCGTGTTCGTCCCAATCTGGGAGAACGGGCAGCACGCTGGCTCAAGATATGCATGGTAACCGCCGGGCTGTCCCTGAGCACCATCGCGCTGGTCATCGTCCTGCACAATATGGTCAGCACCTGGTTCGGCTTCGAGGACGCTTTTTTCTTCATACTGGGGCTGCTGGTGGCCCCGGCGGTACTGGCCGCCAGCCTGCTGGGAAGTCTGGCAATCTTTATCAAGGGACTGGGGGCGAGTTTTAGGGGTGGTGAGCCGGCATGAAAACGCGAATGAAAGAATACCGCGCCCGCCTCGGCCTGACCCAGGAAAAGCTGGCGGAAATCGTGGGGGTGCGCCGCGAGACCATCATTTTCCTTGAGAAAGGCAAGTACAACCCCTCGCTTAAGCTGGCTCGCAATATCGCCCGGGCGCTTGGAGCCGGTATCGAAGACATTTTTATCCTGGATGATGACTAGTTTTACAGACAAGTATGGCCATGGGAGGGGAAAGTGAAAACATCAAAACTCATATTTCTTATTATGTTCCTTGTATTATCACTACTGCTTGTTTCTGGCTGTGAAAAATATACCGAATCGGACGAAATCAACGGTTTAATCAAGCAAAACGACCTGTCCATAGTTATGAAAGTCGGGGGTGATGCCAACGGTTTTACCGTAGAGAGAATCTATGAAAACGATGATGATTACTATTTGAAAATCGATGTTACGGATACCTATTCGCTTCGAGGCGAAGCCGCGATAAAACCCGGGAATAAATATAAGCTGTCTTTTACATTGAAAAACATCGATGCCGACCCGGTTATAAACTATTCATTCTGGAAAAAGCCGAAAACCTCATTAAGGTATTTTACGTTCAAAGGTGAAAACGGCAATCCCCCCACTTCGGAAACTCAGAAATCATATGATGAGTGGGTAACCTTTGAAGAAACCTTTGAAACATGTGAAGGCGAAGACTCCTTTATGCTGACCCTGCATAGCGGGGAGGGCACCTTCTATATCAAAGAGATAAAAATTGAGCAGGTACAATAATAGGCCTAATATCCCCATAGTTGAGATTAATTCGCTAGGCATTGGCGCTATGTAGCCGCTTTTTGCCTTCATTACATAAGAAAGTATTTTGTGACCTCTGAAGAAAAGCGAGTCAACTTGAGGGCGTGAAAGAGTGTTGTGGCAGGGTAATACCCTGGGGGATTGGCTTCAAAAAAGTGGGGTGAGGAACACTCAAGTTGTAAAGTATATCGAAGTCTTTTCGAATAACATTTCAAATCTGGCAACCCACGAATCTATCCCCATGACGATAATGCCCGAGGGAAGAATTGTATGGTTTGGTGGAGACGGGGGAGAGTCGAACTCCCCGTCCAGAAGAAGCTGTCCAGGACTTACTACAAGCTTAGTCGGCTATTTAATCTCGCCGGGGTCACCTCAACCGACCGAGTTGAATCCGGCCAGCCGATTAATCTTTCGCTGCCTCTATCGGCATGAAGGCGGCGGCACCCCCACTTTTCGGCACCCAGTCCTGACCCGTCGGGGTGGGGTCAGGCTGGATGGCAACCTAGTTTGTTAGGCTGCAACCATTACTGGTTCTGCAGTTGTTTTTTGCCACCAGTTTAATGAGGGAGCGGCACCTCGGCCTGCAATCCTGTAACGCACCTCCCCTGTCGAAACCACGCGTCCCCATAAAAATAGCCTCTACTATATATTCTAGCGGCTTTTCAGCGTTCTGGCCAGTTCTCTATCCGTCTCGCGGCGGCTGATAACCTCACGCTTGTCATAGAGCTTTTTGCCGCGGCCCAGCGCAATCTCCACTTTAGCCTTGCCGCCCTTGAGATAGACTTTGGTGGCCACCAGCGCCAGCCCTTTTTCCTTGACCTTGCCGGTAAGGTTCAAAATCTCTTTGCGGTGCAGCAGCAGCTTGCGCGACCGCGCAGGGTCGTGGCCCATGTAGCTGGAGCATTCATAGCGGGCGATGTTCGCGTTGACCAGCCACAGCTCACCTTTTTCCGGCTTGACGTAAGCGTCTCCCAGGCTGACCCGCCCCTCCCGTACCGACTTTATTTCCGAGCCGGTCAGGGCGATGCCCGCCTCAAACGTCTCCGCGACGTAATAGTTGTGGTAGACCTTACGGTTGGTAGCGACTATCTTGATATCCATGCTATATAGATTTTACCACACCCGTAAAGCCAACCCAATATAGCTATCACCATATCCGCCACCGGAAAAACCCGCACTTTATATTTTAGGGCCGCCGGCCCCTTAAAACGAAAAACTCAACAAAATATTCCCGCCGGCCAAACCCCCGAATTATGGACTTTATTACGTTATTTACTACATTTTATGCCACTCAACATAGCCATTCACTATTAATATAGTGTCTTATTGTCATGTTTTTGGCTTTTTGTCCTTGACTTTTTACTCAACATTCTTTATAATATCATTACTTTAACCCTGAATAACCGGAATGGGAGATGTTGTCATGACCGACAAACAAAGGTTCGGACTCAAGCTCAGAGACCTCAGGAAAAAGTCAGGGATGACGCTCCGCGAGCTGGCGGAACAGGTAGGCGTTAACTTTACCTATCTCAGCAAAATAGAAAACGGCGCTTTACCACCGCCCCGGGAGAAAGTCATACGGAAGCTCGCCGAGGTCCTGAACTACGACCAGGACGAGCTCCTGGCCCTCGGCGGCATCGTGCCGCCGGATATCGCGGAAATCCTTAAGGACCGGCAGGCGCAGGAGCAGGTGCGCACCGCCCAGGCCAGGCGGGTGCAGGCGGCGGCCAAAAAGCCCTTAGCCCTGCCCAAATTCTCCGTGCCTTTCCGGGGCATGTACCGCCTGGCGCTCCCGGTCTTGCTGGTAGCGATAGTGGCGCTGTCGCTATGGTTCGCCTCACCCACCCAGGCTTTAACGATAGTCTATTCGAACCCGGGGTCGGGGACACTCGGCAGCGCTTACACTTTCACCGTAACCGTAACGGTGGAAGACCTGGAGCACCTACCCCTGCTCAACGTAGATGTCATCATTTATAACGTGGCCGACCCAACCGGGCACCGCGCCACGCTGGCTGATTTGCCGCTGGACACTACCGCCGCGGCAACGCATAATCCGACCCAAGGCATTACCAGCGGGTCGGCATCAGTGGCGGCGTCCGCCGACGCACACTGGGGCTATACCGCCAGCGGCACCGGCTACGCCATGTGGGAGGGGCAGGGCTACTACTTCGTACCGGGCACGAGCGGCGGCTACGGTTACCAGGGCGGCACCGGGCCGACCTCCATCACCTATACTATAGTATGGGCGTCACCGGCGTCATGGCCGGCCGGCAACTATCAGATAGACACCGTGCTTACCACCTCCACGCAAAGCCCCAGCGGCGGCACTACTTTTACCAAGACCAGCGGCGTTTTCACACTGTACGCGGGCGGAGGCGGCGGCGGCGGAACAGTCACGCCGGGCACCACCAGCCTGACGGGTAAAATCTCCGCCAACGGCACGTTTACTCAAACAGTAATAGCCTTCTCCGCGGATAACCGGGTGTCAGTAACCATTCCGCAAGGCACCGTAGGGCTTACGAGCAGCGGCGCGCCACTGACAGAAATAACGATAACGCCGATAGCATCACCACCGGCACCGCCGGCGCAAGCGAATATCATCGGTCTGGCTTATAGCTTCGGGCCGGAAGGCGCCACCTTCACCCCGCCGATAACCATAAGCTTCACCTACAGCTCCGAGGACATACCGGCCGGGGTGGACCCCGCCAACCTCGTCATCGCTTTTTATAATACGGCCACCGGCACCTGGGTAACGCTGGATAATATCACAGTGGACCAGACCACGCACCAGATAAGCGGGCAGGTCAGCCACTTTAGCGCGTTCGCAGTAATAGCCCATACCGCGCCGGCCTCCTTCACGGCCAGCGGCCTGTCCGTCACGCCGGCCACGGTTAACGCCGGCACGGAAGCCATCATCACGGCAACCATCACCAACAGCGGCGACCTCTCCGGCTCGGTCAATGTCGTCCTCAAGGTAAACGGCATGGTCGAGGAGAGCAGGACCATTACTCTGGCCGGACACGCCAGCCAGAACGTTTCCTTCTCACTGACGGAGACAACCGCCGGCAGCTACGCCATAGACATCAACGGAGTGGCGGGCACGCTGACGGTCAATGCCCTGCCGACGACCACGCCACCGACGACCACGCCGCCGACGACCACGCCACCGACCACTACGCCGCCGACGACCACACCACCCACTACCGCGCCGCCGACGACCACCCCGGCGACGGGAGGCGGCGGTATTGCCTGGTGGGTAATCGTGATAATAGTGGCCGCGGTAATCATCATCGGCGGAGTAATCTGGATGATGATATCCCGCCGCAAAACTTAATAACTAAAGCCAGCCACCAGTAAGAGGTTGCCCGGGCAGACTTTGTCCGGGCAACTTTTTTATGCGCCCCCCGGGCAACCCCGTAACCATTAGCCGCGGCTTCGGCTACAGTCCCGCTGTTTCCGGCATCGCATACAAAAGCCGTTTTCCCGCCAGATATGCCTTTCCCCACGATTTAGCATGACGATTACAGCCAGAAGCCGGGCAACAAGCCACAGCAGGTAACACAGCCTGTCACCTAACACCTGAGGGAAAACAGGTACGAAAAACTTGACATTTGGCATACGGTGGACTAAAATATAGCCATTCGGCAAATATCCGGCGGCTTGGAACCAACGGGGTGAATAAAAACGCTTATACCTGGGCGGGTTACAGTCTTTTAACGGCCGGGGTCCCGGTTACGGCCGCGGCATACTTCCTATTCCACACCGCCTGGTTCACGGCTACCGGCATCTGCATGCTTATCCTGGCCTTTATCCTCATCGCGCTGGGCAAGGCCATCCCCAAACTGCCCCCGGAGGTCTGCTCCCTGATCCTGGAAACGGGCATAGACAACATTTCCAGCCTTATCGAGGAGCTGGGCATAACCTCCAAAGCCATCTATCTACCGTCGTCACTGGCCACCAAATACCCGCGGGCTTTCATACCCCTCCACAGCAACGGCTCCCGCCCGGAAATAACGCGCGCCCTGCCGCAAAGGCTGATCGCCCGGTACGGGAACAACCCGGAGGACATCGGCCTGCTTATCACCACCATCGGCAGCACGGCGGCCATCATGCTGGAGCCCAGGCCGGGGGCCACCGCCGCAGAACTGGAAACGGCGCTTACCACCTTGCTGACGGGGAGGCTGGGCATCGCCGACGGCGCGCGGGTAGACTGCCAGAACGGCCATATCAATATAGAAATCAGCCATCCGCGCCTGGAAAACGGCAATACATGGTCGCACCGCTGCCTGGGCGAGCCGATGGGAGTGGTGGTAGCATCCGTAGCAGCGGAAGCCTGGGACAAGCCGATGACCATCAGCCACGAGGAAAGAGTCAACGGCACCTACCGGGTGGAGCTGGAGGTGGGGCGGTGAAGATATTCAACCGCTACATCCTGACGGTGGCGCTGGCGCTGCTGCTGACCACGGTGGCGCTGGCGGCGGCGGGGCAAAGCGCCCTGGATATATACTTTACCATATTCATCATCGAAGCCCTGGTCATTACCGAGCTTTACGTCCACATCAACAGCAAAGCCCGCCGCGGACTGTCCTACGTCAGCCTGCTGCTCTGCGGGGGTTTTGCCGCCGTTTTATGCATACAAGTGGTGAAAATCCTGACATAAAAGTCCCCGGAAAACCTATTGGCGATGAAAAAACTGGCGGCAACCGTCCTGCTTTTACTGGCGCTGGCGCTGATTATCCCCGGCCGGCCGGTAAGCGCGCAGCCCCGCCTGCTCCCCCATGAAAATCCCGCTAGCGCGTCCGGCGCCACGGACGCCGCCGATCTGCTGTATTCTCTAGGCGGTATCATGGACGTTATCTCCACCAGAGACTACCGGGACGCTCAGGAAGTCCTGGGCGAGCTAAAACAGTCCGTTTTGCCGCCCGAACTGCAAATCATCACCGACCGCTACCGGTCCCTGAGCGCGGAAATAACGAGCAACTGCAATAATGCGGAGTCGCTCCTCCACGGCGCGCAGGCGGCCGCTGCCGCCGGGAATCCTGACGAAGTGTCTTTACTACTAGCCGAAGCCAGGTCAACGCTGGACAGCAACGATTACCTGCTGACAGAACTGGAAACGGTCAGCCAGTCCCTGGGCGAGTATTTCAACATTTTGGCCGAGGCCGGGGACGGCATGATAAAACAGGCCTACGACCAGCTTAACGCCGGGCTGGAAAGCGTCAGCCAGATGAACGGGGAGCTCCAGGAGCAGCTGAACAGGCTTATGGCGGAACCGGAAAACGAAATTATCACCCGCTTTTTCTACGCGACCTCAATAGATTTTACCGCCCCCGCCGCCGTTTACCCGGGGCAGCCGTTCACGATAAACGGCGGGATAACGTCCACCGGCAGCGGCATCGGGCGCATTATCAGGGTATTCCTGGACGGCAACCTGCTGACGGAGGAGTTCGTGCTGCCGCAGTTCAGCCTGGAGATGGCCTTACCGGAGCAGATTAGCGACGGGCGGCACATGCTGACGATTACCGTACCGGAGCAACGGCCCTACGCCGATGCTACCACCCGGCAGATAATCAACGTAACAAGGCTGCCGTTATCCGCGGAAATACAGTCGCCCGGGCTGGCCGTCCTGCCCAAAACCATGCAGCTAAGCGGCAAAATCCAAAGCGGCAGCGGCCCCCTGCCGGACATTAATGTCACCATAACTATCGGGAAAAAAGCAATTCCCGTGGACGTGAGCGCCGACGGCTCTTTTACCGCTGCGGCGGACCTGTCACTCGGGTATTCCTGGAGCGGCGTCCAGGACATCGTGCTGTCCGTGGAGCCGGCGGAGCCCTGGTACGAAACAATTACCATCAAACGGCAGATGTTTGTCCTGAACCCCCTGCTGATTGCCGGACTGACGGCGGCTATCGCCCTGGCGGCGGTGTTCATCCTGAGAAACAGGAAGCGCGCGGCGGTCTATGAGACCCGGGGAGAAAAACCCTTCCTCCCCGCGGCAAGCGCCGATACCGCCACCCTGACGCCCCCTCCCCGTCCCCCGGTAAAGCTCAGCGGGAATAGAAGCAGAATTGCCGCGGCTTACGCCGATGCCCTAGCCAAGGTGGTGAAGAACACGGGGGTTATGCCGGCGCCCGGCACCACCCTGCGGGAGTATCCGGGTATGATAAACCTGGCCCCGGCGGCGGCGGGGCATTTTAAAGATTTGACCGGCCTGGCGGAAACGGCGCTTTATGCCGATGATGCGGTTACCCGGGATACGGCCGCCGCCGCCGAAAAGATGGCGGCCACACTCAAGAAGGAGCTTAACGATGGGCATGCGTAAGTTCCTGATAGTCCTATCAGCGGTATTGCTGACCGGCCTGGTGCTGGCGGCCTGGCTGATGCCGGCCAACGACGATTTCCGGGACGAGACCCTGGCCTGGAACGGCATCAGCGATATGGCGGGGGAGTACCCGCTGCAAACGCTTACCCGGCTGGCCGACCTGCCCCCGGACCCCACCGGCGCCACCCTGATAGCCATCCCTTACGCGGAATACACCACGGAGGAACTGGAGCGGCTGGACGTCTTTGCCGCCAACGGGGGCCGGCTGATACTGGCCGACGACTACGGCCATGGCAACCAGGTGCTGGCGTACCTGGGACTGGCGGCGCGCTTTGCCGGAGAGAAACTAATCGACCCGATGGTGAACTACCGGAGCGGACAATTCCCCAGCATTACGCGGCTGGAGACCAACCCGCTGACCGATAACGTCACCACGCTGGTGCTGAACCACGCCACCGGCATCGAGGGGGCGGACGGCGACCAGATTATCGCCAGGTCTTCCTCTTTCAGCTTCCTCGACCTTAACGGCAGCGGCTCTTATGACGCCGGTGAGCCGCAGGGACCCCTGGCGGTAATAGCGCAGCAGAGCCGGGGCAAGGGGCAGGTGATACTCATCGCCGACCCGTCAATCTTTATCAACAGCATGCAAAAGACCGGCGACAACGCCGCCCTGGTACAAAACATCTTCAGCAGCGGGGCGGGGGGCAGCGTCTATTTCGACCTTTCCCACCTGCCGGCATCCGACCTGGCGAAAACGAAAAGAACGCTAGCACAGGCGCGCGGGCTCATCAGCAATCCGGCGGGGACCACCCTGCTGGCAGCCGCGTCCCTGGCGCTGGTATTGATACCGGTGTGGCATAAAAAGAAAACGTAAAATCAGCAAGGAGACGGCCATGACGCTAACGACGGACAAAGGACAAACGCTAATGAAGGACATCATCGCCGAGGTGTCCCGGGTGGTCATCGGCAAGGACGAGGCCAAGGAACTGCTGCTGATAGCCTTGCTCAGCCGAGGCCACGTGCTCATCGAGGGGCTGCGGGGCACGGCCAAGACCACGGTGGCGCGCACCTTCGCCGGGGCTATCGGGGGCAGTTTCAAACGCGTCCAGGGCACGCCGGACATGCTGCCGGCGGACATATTGGGATTCAACCTCTACCGCGCGGACGGCACGTCCAAATTCATGCCCGGCCCCATCTTCGCCAACGTGGTGCTGGCGGACGAACTCAACCGCACCACGCCGCGCACCCAGTCCGCCCTGCTGGAAGCGATGCAGGAACAGCAGGTCACCATCGAAGGGGAAACGCGGCAGCTGGAGCAGCCGTTCATCGTCATCGCCAGCCAGATACCCGCCGGCGGTCCCGGCACCTCGCCGATGAGCGAGGTACAGACCGACCGTTTCATGTTCCGCGTCTGGAGCGGCATTTCCAGCCCGGAAGAAGAAGACCGTATTCTGAAAGACATCGACGCCATCAGCGAGTCGCGGGTCAAAGCCATTGCCACGGCGTCGGATATTCTACGGCTCCAGGAAAGCGTTAAAAAGGTATTTGTCGCCGACAGCGTCCGCCGCTACATCGTGGACATCGTCGACAAGCTGCGGCAACACCAGGACCTGATGCACCCGCCCAGCACCCGCGCCAGCATCGCGCTGTACAACGGCGCCCGCGCCCGCGCCTTTTTCCAGGCCAGGGACTACGTTATCCCGGATGACGTTAAAGCCCTGCTTCTGCCCGCGCTGCTCCACCGTTTGCAGGTCAACTACGAGGCGGAAATGGAAAGCATTAACACGGAGTCGATTATCACGGAGGCGGCGGCCCAGGTGCCCGTGCCGAAACCGGAACATGCCTAAAAATTTACCGCTGCTATTATGTCAAATTTACCCGGCGCTGCTATTGCTGGCGGCGGCGGCCGTTTTCCCGGCGGAAGGCGTCTATTACCCGGTACTGTGCGCGGCCCTGGCGCTGGCAGCGATAGTCTTTATGATAACGCGGCGGCCGCCGCGCCACCACATCGTCCTGGATACGGCGCTGATATTTTTAGTCCCCGTGCTGCTGGCCATACCCCTGGAAAAACTGAATAATTTTACGTCCGTCACGGGCGGGGCGATAGCGCTGGCGCTTAGCCTGCCCGCTTTTTACCTGCTGGACTACCACCTGCGGGAAAACGCCCGGCACAATGAAATTACTGTAGCCGCCGCCCCAACGCGGCGGCCCACGCACATTTTCTATTCACTGCTGGCGGCGGTGCCGGTAATGCTGCTGGTAGCGCTGGTATCAGGCAGAATGATATTAATGATGGCGGATGCGGCTTTCCTGCTCTATTTGCTGGCGACGCTGGCCGGAGTACTGGTCAAAATACCCCACCCCGCCTTTACCACCGCCGCCATAGCCAAAAGGCTGGTGGCCGGGACGGCCGGGGACGTGCCCTTTGAACTGAATAGCCGGTCGTCTTTACCGCTGCGCGTTTTATTGAGTCCCGCCGTACCCTGGGCGGAAATTAAGCCCGGACAGGCAGTCCTGAACCAGGGCGTCAACAGATTTGTCTTAAGCCTCAAGCCGCCGCTGGCGGGGCAGGCCCACCCTCAACTAAAGGTAAAGGCGCTGGACCCGCGCGGGCTGTTTTACGTCAGTGAACTGCTGGAGCCGGTGAACCTGCACGTTATCCCCCGCGGGGAATACGCCGCCTGGCTGGCACAGCGGTACCTGGACCAGACCCATACCGGCTCCGCCGCGGCGGCGGAAACGAAAAACAAGGCGAACGCCATGCGCAGCGCGGAATACAGGGAAAGCCGCGACTACCGGCCCGGCGACCCCTTGAGGGACATCGACTGGAAGCACACTTTAAAGCTGAGCCAGCTTATCGTGCGGGAGTATAAAGGGGCGGGGGGACAGGGGGCCATTATCGCGGTGAACCTGGCGGTAACGGATGAAGAAGCGGCGGACATGCTGGCTTTTTACCTGATAACCACGGCTCTGACGCTGGCCCGGGAGGAAATACCCACCGCCCTGACCGCCTATAACCAACGGGAGGTGGTCAGCAGCACCCGCGTTTTACAGCCGGCGGCGGCAGTGACGCAGGCCCTGGCGCTGACCGGGGAAATCAGCATAGCGGCGGGGAGCGAAAGGCGGCTGGAGCCGGCGGACGTTGCTAAAATACGGCGCACCATGCGGCAGCTGCGCCAGGTGAAAACGGCGCCCGCCCGGCGTTTGCTGGAACTGCTCGACTACGAGCACCGCACCACGGAAGAGGCGGCCAAACAGCACCCGGCCACCCGCGCCCTGGCGGCGGTCACGCGGGATACGCCCGCCCCGGCGATGATATTCGTGGTATCACAGTTCAACCATGACGCCGAGGCCATACTGGTGAACACGGAAAAGCTGGCGGGGAAAAACTACAGCGTGGTGCCGGTGGCCAGCGCCTGACAGCTATTCCACGGTAACGCTTTTAGCCAGATTACGGGGGAAGTCGATGGGGCAGCCGCGCTCTTTGGCCACGAAGTATGCCAGTAACTGCAAGACCACCGAGTTGATTACCGGGGAAAAGAGCGACTCTATGGGGGGGCGGGTAATGATCATGTCCGCCAGACCGGGCATCACCTCGTCTTCCTCGCTGACGACGGCCAGTACCGGGGAGCGCCGGGCCTTGATTTCCTTGATGCTGGTGACAATCGCCTCATAGGTATTGTCTTCCGCCGCCAGCGCCACCACCGGCGTCTTTTCGCCAAGCAGCGCGAAGGGGCCGTGTTTCAGCTCCCCGGCGGCGTAGCCTTCCGCGTGGATATAGGAAATTTCCTTCAGCTTGAGCGCCCCTTCCAGTGCCACCGGGTAGTTGACGCCCTTGCCTATGTAAAAAACGTTCTCATAAACGGCCAGCTTTTTAGCCACCACCGCGATTTTCGATTCGTTGTCCAGCACCTGCTGCACCTTGACCGGCAGCTGCCGCAGCTCCATAACGAGCGAATCCAGCCGGCCGATATCCACCCGGGAGTAAGGCAGCGCCAGCCAGTATAGAGCGATAAGCTGGGCGATGTAGGTCTTGCTGGCGGCCACGCTTATCTCCGGCCCGGCCCGGGTGTAGATGGTCTTGTCCACGGCGCGGCTGATGGTGCTGCCGACCACGTTGGTGATAGCGATGGTGTAGCTGCCCTTTTCCTTGAGCTTCTTGACCGCCTTGAGGACATCGCTGGTCTCACCGGATTGAGTGATAACAATCGCCCGGTTCATGGCCGAAGCGTGGCCGGCGTAGGAAAACTCGTCGGCGATTTCCACCCTGACCGGGATATCGACCAGGTTTTCAATGATATATTTGCCCACCAGGCCGGCGTGATAAGAAGTGCCGCAGGCCATGATGAGCAGCTCTTCCGGGCCGCCCTGACTCCCGATAAGGTCGGCGGCCGGTTCGGCGGCGGCGATATATTCCGCCAGGGTGTCCCGGATGACCCTGGGCTGCTCGTGGATTTCCTTGAGCATAAAGTGCTCGTAGCCGCCCTTTTGCGCGTCTTCCATGCTCCAGGTTATCTTGTGCACTTCCGGGGTGATGGGGACGCCGTACCGCTTGATGCCGATATCAGCGGCGGTAATAACGGCGACATCGCCGTCTTCCAGGTAAATCACCCGGCTGGTGTAGTCCAGCAGCGCCGGCACATCGGAAGCCAGCAGGTTCTCGCGGTCGCCGACGCCGATAATCAGCGGGCTGTCCTTACGGGCGGCGATAAGGCGGGGCTCGCCGGCCATCACGGCAATCATGGTATAGGCGCCCTCGATGTCCTTCAGCGCCATTTCCACGGCCTGCTCGAAGTCGCCCTGGTAATACTTTTCTATCAGGTGCGGTATTACTTCCGTATCCGTTTCCGAAACGATGGTATGGCCCTCGGCGGTTAGCTGCTCCCGCAGCTTGAGGAAATTATTGATGGTGCCGTTATGAACCACGGCGATGCGGCCGGTGCAGTCACAATGCGGGTGGGCGTTGAGCTTGGACGGCTCGCCGTGAGTAGCCCAGCGGGTGTGCCCGACGCCGGCAGTCCCCTCGTGCGGAGTCAGGTTCTTGGCGAGGACTTTAACGCGCACGGCGTCCTTATAGACCGCGATGCTCCCGTTGGCGATAGCGATGCCGCAGGAGTCATAGCCGCGGTACTCCAGCTTGGCCAGGCAGTTGAGAAGCACGGGCTGGGCCTGTTTATCTCCGATGTAACCGACGATGCCGCACATTGTTTGCTAAAATCCCTCTCTATTTCCTTCCGATTCGTTCCTCATACGGAATCTTCGACTTTTTCAAAAGGAGACGATAGTATATGTGTTGTTCCTTTATTTTGTCCCTCTCTCCTAAGGAGGGAGGAAGGTATTCTAAAATCCCTCTCCATCTCCCTTTTTCAAAGGGAGACGATAGTCCTCCGTTTATCAATTGTCCCTCTTTGAAAAAGAGGGATTAAGGGAGATTTTCACCCCCCTAATAAATCAAGCTTTTATCCGGGTAGCGGCCGCTGAGGGTGCGGGAAAGCTGTACCTGGCAGCCGTTGCCGACGATGGCGCCCGCCTGCGCGGTGACGTTGCCTTCCACCTTACAGCCCTCGCCCATAATGACGCCGACGCTGATGGACGGGACGACGTCATTGACCCTGACATCGCTCTTGCCGCCGAACGCGGTAAACCGCCCCTTAATCACGCAGCCCTTGTCTATAATGGAGTCGGAAATAAAGCAGCCCGGCCCCAGGTTTACGTCATTACCGATGACGCTGTTCTTGACCTGGGAAAAAGAGGAAATGACCACGTTATCGCCGATGCTGGCGGACGGCATGATGCAGGCCTGCGGGCCGATTTCACAGCCGCTGCCGATGACCGCCGGGCCGTAGATAACGGAGCCGGACCTGACCACGGTATCATGGCCGATAACCACCTTCCCCTTCAAGACAACGCCGTCCTCTACCGTGCCGCCCACGCCGGGCTCGATGTTCTGGAGAATGGCATTGTTCAAAGTGATAATGTCCCACGGATAAATCACATCCAGCCAGGTGCCCGCGGTCTCCAGCGCCTTGATGGAGCAGCCATCCGCAATCATGTTGTTCAGCGCGTCCGGTATGTCCAGGACGGACTCGGTGTACTTAAAGACGTCCCTGGTGAAGGCGTAGATGCCGGTGTTGACCAGGTTACCGCCCGCTTCTTTGGGCTTCTCCACGATGCCCTTTACCTCCCCGCCCTCAATGTCCACCACGCCATAGCTGGCGGGGTCTTTCACCCTTTTGACCAGGACAGCTTCCGGCTCAATATCCAGAAAGTCCGCGATGGTGGGCGCTTCAATCAGGTTATCGCCGGGAAGCACGAGAAACTCGTCCCCCACCATGTCCTTGACCTGGGATAAAGCGTGGGCGGTGCCTAATTGCGTTTCCTGGGTGACGAAAGACACCTTGACGCCGAACTTCTCCCCGGAGCCAACGTAATCGTAGACCTGCTCCTTGTGATAGCCCACCACGAAAACGATATCGCGGATGCCGTTGCGCGCCAGCGACTCGATGATAAAGTGCAAAATAGGCCGGTCGGCGATGGAAATCATCGTCTTGGGCCGGGTCACGGTAAAAGGTCGAAGCCGCTGTCCCTCGCCCGCCGCCAGAATCACTGCCTGTTTCATAGCCCACCCCTTAAAGTATCTTCGAGTCCGGCAAAATAGCGCCGCTGGCCACCGCTCCCGGCCCGATGAAGGTATTGCTGCCGATAATGCTGCCCACGTTGATGGAGGCGTTGATGCCGGTTTCCACGTTGTCCCCGATAATGGCCCCCAGCTTGCGCCGCCGCGTATCCAGGCCGTTAACGTGGATATTCTGCTTGTCCAGGCGCAGATTGGCTATTTTAGTCCCGGCGCCCAGGTTGCACCCCTCGCCGATGACGCTGTCACCCACATAGTTCAAATGCGGCACCTTGCTGTTGTTCATAATAATGGAGTTCTTGACCTCCACCGCCGCCCCCACGTGGCAGCCATCGCCGATGGTGGTGGAGGGGCGGATAAAGCAGTTGGGGCCGATATCACACCCCGCCCCGATAATGACCGGCCCGATGATATAAGCGCCGGACCGCACCACGGTCTTCTCCCCGATAGCCACCGCGCCCTTGAGCGTCACGTTAGGCTCCACCTCGCCGAGATTGGCGGAGGCCAGCCCGGCCATCATGACCTCGTTAGCCCTTAATAAATCCCAGGGATAGCTCAAGTCCAGCCACGACTTTATTTCAACGAAACGGAGGCCGTCTTTTTGGTCGATAATTATCTGGAGAGAGTCGGTTATCTCATACTCGCCGCGGGGGGACTTCTCCGTTCTGGCGATGGCGTCGAATATCTCCGGCGTGAAGAGGTATAAACCGGTATTGGCCATCAGGGTGGGGGGATTCTTGGACTTCTCGTGGATGCTCACCACCTTATCGCCGGCCAGCTCCACGATACCCAGGCCGCGCGGGTCTTGGACCTCCGTCACGGCCATGGCGCTGCGGGCGCTTCGCATCAGGCGCTTGATATCCGCCCGGCTGATGATGACATCGCCGTTAATGACCAGGAAGTTTTCCTTAATCATACCCCCCGCCGCCCTTATGGCGTCCGCGGTGCCGAGCTGCTTGCGCTGCTCGGAATAGGCGATAGACACCCCCCACTTCTCCCCGTCCCCGAAATAGCCGCGCACCTGCTTATCACAATAGCCGACCACAAAGATAAACTCCCGGACGCCGGCCTCTTTCACTTCCACGAGCAAATGCTCCAGGATGGGCCGGCCGGCTACCGGCAGCATTACCTTGGGCCTGTTGGCGGTAAGCGGGCGCATGCGGTGGCCCTCCCCCGCCGCTAAAATTACGGCTTTCAAATTGCTTTTACTCCGTTTTCTACTGAATTATTGACCGCCTGCACGGCCTTATCATAAAGCTGTTTTACCGCGGCTTCCGTTTTCGCCTCCGCGGTGAGGCGCATCCTGGGCTCGGTGCCGGAAGGGCGCACCAGCAGCCAGCCGTCCGCAAAATCCAGCTTCAGGCCATCGATTTTACTCGTCCTGAGCGGCTGCAGCTTCATTAGTTCGGCTTCAAGACGGGGCAGGGACACGCCTTTACTGCCCAGGCTGCCCCGTAAAAGCGGATAGGCCGGCACGGCGTCCGCCATCTCCGCCAGGCTGGATTTGGCGGCCAGCGCGGCGATTTGCGCTGCCGCGTAGATGCCGTCCGGGCAGAGGGATATGGAGGGGAAAATCCAGGCGCCCGCCGTTTCCCCGCCGAAGTCGCCGCCCTTCCTTAGTTCCTCGGAAACCCAGGTATCACCTATCTTCGTCCGGCGTATCTTCACGCCCATTTCATCCACAGCCATGGAAGCGTCCAGCGTGGTGACCACGTCTTTAGCGCCGGCCGCTTTAATCAATATCGCCAAAAGCTTGTCCCCGGAGATAAACCTGCCGCGCTCATCCACCGCCATCATGCGGTCGGCGTCGCCGTCATGGGCGATACCCACCGCCGCCCCGTTCTCCTTGACTTTCAGGCAAAGCTCTGGCAGGTTTTCCTCATTCGGCTCGATGCCCCGGGGGAAAAAGCCGCTGTTATAGCAGTTCAGCGCCACGACCTCACAGCCAAGGCGTTCCAGCAGGCGGGGCGTTACCCCGGCCGCGGCGCCGCAGCCGGCGTCCACTACCACTTTGATATGCAACGCGGACGGGAAGTCCGCCAGTATAGCCTCGATATGATTTTCAACGGCGCCGGCGTACGCTTCCCCCGGCTTTACCTCTTCCCATCCCGCCAGCGTAAAAGACTCCGCCGCCATAATATTTTCTATCTCCGCCTGCTGCGGGGTATCAAAAGACGAGCCGTCCGGGTTCAAGAGCTTGAGGCCATTGTATTCCGGGGGGTTGTGGGAGGCGGTAATCATCACGCCGGCGTTGAAGCCGCGGGTGGCGAAGGCGAGGGTGGGGGTAGGGGTAATGCCGGCGTCACTGCATTGCGCGCCGGCGGCCAGCAATCCGGCCATCACGGCGTGTTTCATGGCATCCCCAGAAGTGCGGGTGTCCCGGCCGACGATGACGTTCTGGTGGATTTTCCCTACCGCCAGCCCTACCCGGAACGCCGTATCCAGCAGGTTCCTATCATAAAGGGTACGTATGCCGGATGAGCCGAAAAGCTTCATAATACCTTAATTCTACTACTACGGGTATAAATGTCAATAAAAGATAACCCTTATTGGCGCAATTATGAGGCAGCGTTATATGAAAAAGAGTGGTGAACGCCGCCGGGTAAATAGCTCAGGTGGGATTATCCCACTTGACATTGTATCCCACCATATGGTATATTCCATCGAGAAAAAGAGAGACAGGCGGAAAGCTGATTATGACAGGGATAATTCAAGACATGGATTTCACCGGCATAGCCAAAAGCGTAAAGCCGGATGCCAAAAAGCGCGTGGTACTGCCCAAGGCCCTGGTCCGGGAAGACGTAACCTATCACATATATGCCAACAGCGCCGGGCAAATCGTGCTGGACCCGCAGGTGACCATACCCGCCTCAGAGCTATGGCTGTTCCAGGACAAGGAAGCTTTAGCCGCGATAGACCGGGGCATGGCCGAATCAAAGAGCGGGCAAACAACCGGACGCGGTACATTCGGGAAATACGTGAAAAATGCGCCGTGAGCTACGTTTTACACCGACCGCCAACGGGCAACTCGATAGGATGGAGAACACTCCCGACCTCAAAGACGTCCTCAAACAGGTCAGGAAAACACCGGGCTACCTGGAAACAAACCCGAGGGCAAAGTCGGTGCAAACCCACAAATACGAATCGCTGACCAGGCGTTACGGGCTGGAAATATTCGAGGCTTACGTCCAGCAAAATACCCCCGGCGCTTACCGGGTCTTCTGGCATTACGGGCCCGACGAGACAGACAAGAGCGGCCGACGCGTGCCCATAATCACCGTCGTGGCGATAGTACCACACCCCGGATAGAGATTTTTCTCTCACGCAGTCGGGATTTCATCGCTCCACCCCCAATATCCCCACCCGCTTTCCAAATAATTAATTCTACCTACAGACTTTCCCATGCTTTCCGCATATAGTGCTAGACCTTATGGTATATTGTCGCTTATCTTTAAAAGTAATATAATTAATCCTGGTTATAAGGGGGTATCCATGGTAGAACCAGTAGATAATAACAACGGACCAACCACTACCTTCGACGAGCTGCTACCGGCGGAAATGGCTGCCAAAGCGCAATCAATCGGTATTAAAAAAGCCAATCTGGATTTCCTCAGCACCTTCGCCCTGGCCGTTCTGGCCGGCGCCTTCATCGCCCTCGGCTGTATCTTCTTCACCATCTCCCAGACCAGCGGCGGCGTTGCCATGCCCTGGGGCGTCAGCCGGGTTATCGGGGGCGTCGCCTTCAGTCTCGGCCTGATTCTGGTAATCGTGGGGGGCGCCGAGCTGTTTACCGGCAACAACCTGATTGTGATGGCCTGGGCCAGCCGCAAACTTTCCACCTGGCGCGTGCTGCGCAACTGGGGCATCGTGTACCTGGGCAACCTGTGCGGGGCAGTGGCTACCGCGCTTTTCGTTTTCTGGGGAATGCACTACAACATGGACAAAGGAGCGGTGGGCGTAACCGCGCTGAACATCGGCCTGGGCAAGGTCAACATGGGATTCGCGCAGGCGCTTATCCTGGGCATCCTTTGTAACGCCATGGTCTGCATGGCGGTATGGCTGACCTACAGCGCCCGCACCGTGCTGGGACGCATCTCCGCCATCATCTTCCCCATCGCCGGCTTCGTGGCGGCCGGGTTCGAGCACTGTGTGGCGAACATGTATTTCATACCCTATTCCATCCTGATTAAAGCCGGGGCGGCGGACTCTTTCTGGACGACCGCCGGAGTGAGCGCCTCCAGCTACGACCGCCTCACCTGGGGCAACTTCTTCGTGAAGAACCTGATACCGGTGACCATCGGCAACATCATCGGCGGCGTGTTCTTCGTCGCTCTCGTCTACTGGGTAATCTACCTGCGCGGCAAGACCGCCAAGACGGCCTAAGATACAGAAAAGCAGTGAACTTTAAATCCCCCTGTCCTGCGGCGGGGGGATTTTTGTTTGGGGGAAATCCCTCTCCAGCTCTCCCTTTTTCAAAGGGAGAGAATGATTAGCTAACAAGCGGGATTGAGGCGGTTGGGGCATACCGCGGGAGGAACCCGTTTAGCATTTGGCGGCATTAACACCCAGGTACTTGCCTACCAGCTCCATGGCACAGTACTGGCCGCACATGCTGCAGGCCGACCCGGTGGTGGAACGCTGCTGATGCACCCGCGCCACTTTCTCGGGGTCAAGGGCGAGCCTGGCCTGCTCCGGCCAGTCAAGACGTTTGCGGGCCAGGGACATCTGCCGGTCCCTTTCCGCCGCCCCTTTTATCCCCTTAACGATATCCGCGGCGTGGGCGGCGATGCGGGAAGCCATAACCCCCTCCCGGACATCATCGATATCCGGGATAGCCAGGTGCTCCGAGGGCGTCACGTAGCAGAGAAAGTCCGCCCCGGCCATGGCGGCGATGGCCCCGCCGATGGCGCCGGTAATATGGTCGTACCCGGCGGCGATATCCGTGACCAGCGGCCCCAGCACGTAGAAAGGCGCGCCCTTGCAGATGGCCTTTTGCAGCTTGACGTTGGTTTCTATCTGGTCGAGCGGAATGTGCCCCGGGCCCTCCACCATCACCTGCACCCCGGCGTCCCAGGCCCTTTGCACCAGCTCGCCGAGGGTTAAAAGCTCTTCAATCTGGGTCCTGTCCGTGGCGTCCGCCAGGCTGCCGGGCCGCATACCGTCGCCGAGGGAAAGGGTAACATCGTGTTCCCGGGCGATATCCAGCAGGCGGTCGTACTGCTCATAAAGCGGGTTCTCGCAGTCGTTATGCAGCATCCACCCCACCATGAAAGCGCCGCCGCGGGAGACCACGTCCGTCACCCGTCCCTGCTGTTTGAGTCGGGCGATGGCGCCCCGGGTGACGCCGCAGTGCACGGTAACAAAGTCCACGCCGTCACGGGCGTTGTCCTCGATAGCTTCAAAAATATCGTCGGCGGTCATCTTGACAATGGCGCCGCACCTTTCAATAGCCCCGATGCCCGCCTGGTAGACCGGCACCGTGCCGATGGGCTTTGCACTGGCGGCGACGACGGCGCGGCGGATGGAAGGGATGTCCCCGCCGGTGCTCAAGTCCATGACCGCGTCCGCCCCGGCATCTATAGCCGCCTTCAGCTTGGCCAGCTCCGTGCGCTCATCACCGAAGTCCGATGAGGTGCCGATGTTGGCGTTGACCTTGGTGGCAAGCCCCTTGCCCACGCCGCCCGGCACCAGACCGGCATGGCCGGGGTTGGCGGGGATAACGATAGTCCCCTGGGCCAGTCCCTGCCTGATTAACTCAACGTCCAGTTCTTCAATTGCCGCGACCTTTTCCATTTGAGGTGAGATATCGCCCCGGCGCGCTATTTCCAACTGTGTCATCGCAGCCACCCCCATAAAATAATAAAACCAGCGGTCATACGCTAAAGTACGGACCCCTGGTCTCTTGCTAACGACCGCTTCCCTACGCTCGTATTAACGAGGTCAGGTTCCAAGGGTCTTCCCCCCGACTTTACCGGGGGAACATCTCAGCCTTGAGCACCCCTAGCGGATACCGTGATTTAATTATAGTAAAGAGGGAACTTGAAAGCAAATAGCGCATCATTTTTAGTTACCTCTATCCCTTTTGGCTTACCTCTCCCCCTCTAGTCCCCCTCTCCGCTGGCAGAGAGGGGGAGGTTTTTGAGGCGGAGGGTACTAAAATCCCTCTCTTATCTCCCTTTTTCAAAGGGAGACGTCAATACCCCTAAATGTTTGATGCCAATCGCCTGAACCCTCCCACAGGGGGAAAGGAATAAACGGGGGTCTGGATGGCCGCTGTTTGAGGGGACGGCGTGTTTTGGGCTCGTGGCTATTATTTCTAATAACTAAAGCAAGACAATGTACCTGGTTCCCGACCCCGTATCGCAGCCCCGATTCATTTCTTCATACGGGATGGCGACAAAGTCGCTCATACGGAGCAAGCTTTCATCGGGATGGTTAACCGGGAGGAGAATTAATCCTCCCACCTCACAAAACCATAACAATTTCCTTATTTTTCCCTAACATAGCTTCTGTGCTAGACTAATCCAGATGACCCGCTATGTTATCTTCATTGTGAGCAGTCTGTCCCTGCTCATCGTGTCCATCAGCGGCACCTCCGTATCCGTGGCTTTTCCGGAGATAACCGCTTATTTTAACGCGCCGCTGATACTGGCGGCCTGGGTGCTGACCGTCAACCAGCTGGCCAGCACCGCCGTGATGCCGCTGGCCGGCAAGGCGGGGGACATCTTCGGGGGAAAGCGGACCTTCCTGGTATCCATCGCCGTATTCACCATCGGCTCGCTGTTTTCCGCGCTGGCCCCGAACATCGAGCTGCTTATCGCCGCCCGCTTCGTCCAGGCCATCGGCGCCGGCAGCTTTTTACCCCTGGCCACGGCCATCGTCAGCGACCAGTTTCCCCACTCCCGGCAGCAGGCCATCGGGTTTTTCAGCAGCATCTTTCCCATCGGCATGATTATCGGGCCCAACATCGGCGGCTGGCTGGTGGAAGCCTACGGGTGGCGCTCGGTGTTCTGGCTCAACCTGCCGCTGGGGGTGCTGGTCTTCATCTTCGCGCTGATTATCATCAAACCGGGAAAAACGACCGGGGGCAAGCTGGACCTGACCGGCGCCGGGCTTTTCACCGGCATGCTCTCCGCCTTCCTCATCGCCCTGAGCGAAATAGGCTCCAGCCCCGACAGCACCACCTGGACGGTCTTCGGGGTACTGCTGGCGCTGGGCGGATTGCTGCTCTACCTGTTCATCCGGCACGAAGGCAAAATAAAGGAGCCCATCATAGATTTGCAGGTGCTCAAGGACAAGCCGTTCCAGGCCGCCAACTACTTCAATTTCCTCTACGGCATGGCGGTGCTGGGCGTAATGTCTTTCATCCCCCTTTACGCCATTGCCGTGTACGAAGTGTCCACGCTGGCCAGCGGCCTTATCCTGACGCCCCGCTCGGTGGGGACGATGCTGGCCTCACTGGTAACCAGCATGATGCTGCCGAAGTGGGGCTACCGCAAGCCGATGCTGTTCGGCACCGGCATCATGTTTTTAACGAATATCCTGCTCGGGCTGGAGTTTGCCAGCGCCAGTTTCTGGGGGATACACCTGAACGGGGTGTGGCTGCTGGGGGTAATCATGTTCGTTTCCGGGGTGGGGATGGGCATTATAGCCCCGGCGGCGAATAACGCCTGCATCGAGCTGATGCCGCACCGGGTGGCGACGATTACGGGGGTGAGGGGGATGTTCCGCCAGAGCGGGTCGGCGGTGAGCATCGCGGTCACCTCCCTGGTGCTGGAGAACTTCACGCACATTGGGCAGGGTTTCCGGGTGGTATTTTTCGCGCTGGCGGCGGTGCTGGTGGTTGCCGCGCCTTTCATCTTCGCCATGCCGCGGTCGGCGGCGCCGTGCCCGCCGCAGGAGCCGATGAAGCGGACGCTGTAAAGGGGGGCTTACCCTTTTCCCTCTCACCGCCGGCAGGGTGAGAGACGATAGATTACGAGATGGAGATAAATTTGTTTTTCCCCTGCAATTAAGGTAGGGCGCAGTACCTGGATTATTCTCACCCTTCGACAGGCTCAGGGTGAGCGGAGATAAAAAAGGTGTTATTCACACCCTGATTCAATCAAGGCGGAGCGCCTATCGTTTTCACCCTTCGACAGGTCCCGATTCCTGCGTCATGTCCCGATTCCCTATGGTCATGCGGGACACCGGGTGAGGTACGAATCGGTGCGGGATGGCGACAAAGTCGCTCACTCAGGGGGAGCGGGGATATGGCGATAGTCGGTTAACAGGCCGGCGTCAGGCGAAGGGCAGCGTCCAGCGGGAACCGGAGTTGTTCAGGAAAAACCGGTCGCCGAACTCCTGGGCCAGGTAGGCCGAAGCCTCGAAGCCGGTGCAGTGGGAGACGCCCAGGTACTGCACCCCCATCTCCTTAAGGTCGGCGGCGGTCATCGCCCAACGCTCCAGGTCGGCGTTGAGCAGGTGCGTCCCGCCGATGGCGGCGTAAATCAGCTCCTTGCCGGTGATTTTCTGTGCCTGTTTTAAGGTGTTGACGATGCCGTGGTGGGCACAGCCCAGGATCACCACCAGGCCGAAATCGGCGTCGATAACCAGGGCGAGGTCGTCCTTAAGCTCGTCCGGGAGCATCTCGCCGGTCTCTTTATCAAAGAGGCCGCTGTCTATTTGTTCGTAGTCGGTCAGCATTGGGACTTCGCCGGTAGTCATAAAGCGGTCGGTGATATGCACCGGCTTATCCGTAAGGTTAAAGCGCGCCCCCAGGTTTTCCAGCAGCTCGCGCCGGAAGGGCAGGCCGCTATAGCGTTCCGCCCCTTTGCGCCGGCCACCGTATTTGGACGCCCAGATATCCGGGTGGGCAATAACCTCCACCTCTTTTTTCATCAGCATCAGCACTTCCCGCAGCCCGCCGGTATGGTCGTAATGGCCGTGGCTCAAAACGATTTTATCGGCCGTGCCCAGGTCAAGTCCCAAAAGATGGGCATTATGCACGGCGGCGATGCCCATGCCGGTATCGAACAGCACTTTAGCGCCGTCCGCCTCCACGAACATGCTCAGGCCCCACTCCGCCAGAAAGCCCATCTCGGCGGTATTTTCCGCCAGCGTAGTGATTTTAATCTCCATATTTTCCCCCTTTGCCCATGATACCACTAGAGCGGCGATATGAGAAGCCTTAAAGCCACGATAGCCAGCCCCCCCGCCAGCAGCCGGACGATAAGCACGCCGGATACCTTCTGGGACAGACGGGCGCCGAACTGCGCCCCCACCACCGCCCCGCCCGAAAGCACCGCCGCCACGCCGAAATCACCCGTAAAAGTGCGGGCGATGAGGTGGGTATCGATAGCGGAAAAGGTGGTGATGGCTACCATGAAATGCGAGGTAGCCGTGGCGATATGGGCGGGGAAATTAAGAATCTGTGTCAGCGCCGGCACGTGGACGATACCCCCACCGATGCCCAACAGCCCCGATATCACGCCGACGAAGAAGGCAATCGTCATTCCGAGGGGCAAATTATAGGTGTAGCGGTGCACCGTATTCTGCCGGTCGGTAATTTGCCGTGATGTAGGCCACCGGCGCAGGAAACCGCCGCCGGCTTTCCGGGTGGGGCGCAGCATCAGGAAAACGGATATCGCCAGTAAAATGCCCCCGAAGATGTACTGGAAAACGCTCCGGCTCAGGTAATTGACCAGGTAAGCGCCCAATATCGCCCCCGGCACCGCCGTCAAAGCGAAAAGCAGCCCGGACTTGAAGTCGATGCGTTTGAGGCGATAGTAGGCAATCGAGCCGGACACGGCGTTAAAAAAAGCCACGGTCAGGGTGATGCTGGTAATAACCGTCGGGGAATAATCGGGGTACATAAAGAGGAGAATGGGAATCAAGAGAAAGCCGCCGGCCACGCCGATGAGGGTGCCGAAAGCGCCGATGAACAGGCCGATAGCCGCCAGCAATACCCAGATAATTTGATTTGCCTCCAGTTAGTCTTTAGTGCGTTATGTAAAAGAAAGGGGTTCTAAAAACTCCCTTACTCCCTCTTTACCAAAGAGGGACAATACTTTTGGTTGATCAATCATCTCCCCTTTGTAAAGTCACATATTCCGTATGAACGCTGTGAATCAGAAGGGGATCGAGAGGGTTTTTCAACCCACCAGCTTGTCTTTGACCGCTTTAATCTTGCCCTCGATGGTCAGGGGTTTATCCCGCCGTTCATCGATGCGGATGGTGGTCACCACCCTTGGCGCGCCGGCGTCAAAGGCGGAATTGTGCATTTTCCGCGCCAATGCCAGCAGCACGGGCAAATCACCCTCAATGATGGTGCTCATGGCGGTCAGTTCATACTTGATGCCCGGCTCTTTTTTTAGTATTTTTACCGCCCCGGCCACGTACGCGCTTACCGATGGGCTGCCCGTCCCTACCGGCACCACGCTGATATCCAGCATCGCCATTAGCATCCACCTCCGGATTTTTATTTGGCGGCGCGGGCGGAATCGTAATGCGCCGCGGCGTCCCTGTTTTTATACGTATCAGACATCATCACTCAATTTTGTTGTTGAGTCGGCGGTAATAAGAGCCGGAGGTATAGAGCGCTGCCAGCGGATTGTGCGCCAGCACCCGGTCCTTGACCGCCAGCACCGTCAGCGGCACATCGCAATATTTTATAAAGAGTGAATCGTGACCTACACACAACCCCAGCATAATAGCCAGGTCCACTCTGGATTTATTGATAATCATGGCCTGGACGATGGGATTGCACATGGTCTCCCAGGCTTCCGGCCCGGCGATTTTCTCCTCCGGCTTCAGCCCGATTCTTTCCTTGGGCACCGCCCCGGTCTTGCACTGCACGGAAACCACCTCAAAGCCGTTGTTGGCCAACACCTGCGTCAGCAGGCCGGCTTCATGGGCCAGTCCGGCGCAGTGAGCCAGGCCCAGCCTTTTATAGCCGCATTTCCGGGCGAACTGTATCGTCTCCTCAATACGCGGCAGCCGGGTGCGCAGACCGTCCGGCGTATGCTCGTAGCACTGGAACTCCTGCAAGCCCGCCAGCCGGGCGAACTCCTTCACCTCCGGCTTATCGTACTCCGAAAGCGCCGCGGCATACACGTCCGGCAGCAGCTTCATGGGACAAAACGCCGGCGCTTTCTCCAGGGAAGGCGCTTCACCGGCTTTGCCTCCCGGGTTTTCACATACCTTGGTGAGACAACGGGCGCACTCAGGGTAAGTATTCCTGGCCATAAAGAAAGCTCCTTTACCGATACTAATCTATATTCTAGTTTCTCATCATCCAAAAGACAAACACAAATAAGCAGAAAGGCTGATGCACAATTAGCATATCACCTGATTCCCGCCGGCAGCGCTTCAACTATAATCAAGGTACCTTAAAATACGCGTATTAAAATCCGTACCTTAACAATAGAATATCGGTCATCCTGTAAATCCTGAACGTGTTCACCCGATGCAACGTAAGCCTCCGTTTAGCCCTAAGGACATAGTACTTTCCCTTGAAATCTTAGTACTTTCCCTTATTGTCCTTTTATTGTCAAGTGGGCTAAAATACTAAAATAGGCAACACTATCAAAAGGAGGCGCACCCGAGCACCGGCGATGTTTCGCGGCGAAAACCACCCCGCCTTTTCCTGATAAAAGTCTATCACGGAAAATTCGTCAAAAGTGCGTTGAACATCAATAATTGTGCCATAAGTCCTATGCCGTAAGTGCTACCTTACTTTGACTTTTTGTACGGCATACCTGTACACTATACTCTTAGGCGGTCTGGGCTGTCCTCGTCCTTTACGCCCTTCTCCCGAGAGCCTGAGAGATAGGTACAATTCGAGTGAAGTGTCATGAAGATAGCGGTTAGCGGCAAAGGCGGCGTAGGCAAGACCCTGCTGGCCGCTTTTCTGGCGCAGACATTCGCCTCCTCCGGGTATTCCGTCATCGCCATTGACGCCGACCCCGATGCCAACCTGGCGGCCACGCTGGGTTTCCCCCACCCCGAGACCATCACCCCCATCTCCGAACTCAACGACCTTATCGAAGAGCGCGTGGGGGTACGCCCCGGCACTTCCGGCTCCTTTTTCAAACTTAATCCCAGAGTGGACGACCTGCCGGAAAAGTACTCCGTGAAAATGGACGGCATCAAGCTGATGTCCATGGGGCGGATAAAGCGGGGCGGCACCGGCTGCTACTGCTCCGAGGGCGCTTTGTTACAGGCGCTGGTCAGCCACCTGCTGCTGCACCGGGACGAGGTGGTTATCCTGGACATGGAAGCGGGCATCGAGCACCTGTCCCGCGGCACGGTAAAAGCGGTGGACAAGCTCATCATCGTGGTGGAACCGGGGCGGCGCAGCCTGGAGACGGCGGCCACCATCAAAAAGCTGGCGCAGGACCTCGGCCTGGAAAACATCGCCGCCGTGGGCAACAAGATAAGGAGCAAGGCGGACGAGGAGTTTATCCGGGACAACCTGCCGGACATCCCGGTACTGGGGTTCATCAATTACAATCCGGCCATCAGCGAGGCCGACCATGCGAATGTCTCGCTCTTTACCGCCAGCCCGCAAACGGCGCGGGAGGTCAAGAGCATTTATGATAAACTGGCAGCCGCCGGCCGTGAGACGGCCGCTAAAAAGCGTTAGCTGCCCTGAAGCATCAGGGCTTACGATACTAACGGCACGTAAAGCACTGGAAAATAAAGTCAAGGAGGATTAATTAGTGGCTTACGATGTATCCAAAATGGCGGACTGGCAAATAGCCGAAGCCGCCTGCGAAAAGATGCCCACCCCTGCCGAGTGGCAGGAAAAACTGGGACTTAAGAAAGATGAAATCCTGGCTTACGGGAAGGTCGGCAAAGTGGACTTCCTGAAAGTAATGGAACGGCTAAAGGACAGACCGGACGGCAAATACATTGAAGTAACCGCCGTCACCCCCACCCCGCTGGGCGAGGGCAAGACCACCACCACCATGGGGCTTATCGAAGGCCTCGGCTACCAGAAAGAGAACGTGGGCGGCGCCATCCGGCAGCCCTCCGGCGGCCCTACCATGAACGTCAAAGGCACCGCGGCCGGCGGCGGCAACGCCCTGCTGATTCCCCATACCGAGTTCTCACTCGGCCTGACCGGGGACATCAACGATATCATGAACGCGCACAACCTGGCGATGGTGGCCCTGACCGCCAGGATGCAGCACGAGCGCAACTACGATGACGAGCAGCTGGCGCGGCTTTCCCACATGCGCCGCCTGGACATCGACCCGCTACGCGTGGAAATGGGCTGGATCATGGACTACTGCGCCCAGGCCCTGCGCAACATCATCATCGGCATGGGCACGCAGAAGACCGACGGCTACATGATGCAGAGCAAGTTCGGCATCGCCGTCAGCTCCGAGCTCATGGCCATCCTGTCCATCGTTACCGATTTGGCCGACCTGCGCAAGCGGCTCGGTGAAATCACCGTCGCTTACGATAAGAAGGGCAAGCCCATCACCACCGAAGACCTGATGGTGGCCGGCGCCATGACCGCCTGGATGAAGAACACCATCAACCCCACCCTGTGCTCCACCGCGGAATACCAGCCCTGCTTCGTACACGCCGGGCCTTTCGCCAACATCGCCATCGGCCAGTCTTCCATCATCGCCGACCGCATCGGCCTCAAGATGTTCGACTACCACGTGACGGAAAGCGGCTTCGCCTCCGACATCGGCTTCGAGAAATTCTGGAACGTCAAGTGCCGCTACAGCGGCCTCAAGCCCAACGTATCCGTGCTGGTGGCCACCGTACGCTCCCTGAAAATGCACGGCGGCGGGCCTAAAGTCACCCCCGGCGTGCCTCTGCCCGATGCCTACAAGAAATCCGCCCCGGAACTGGTAGAGAAGGGCTGCAATAACTTAATCCACCACATCAATATCATCCGCGCCTCCGGCATCAACCCGGTGGTCTGCATCAACAGCTTCCCGACGGACACCAAGGAAGAAATAGCCATTATCCGCAAAGCGGCGGAAGCCGCCGGAGCCCGCTGCGCCGTATCCACCCATTACGCCAACGGCGGCGCCGGCGCCCAGGAGCTGGCCAACGCCGTGAAAGACGCCTGCAAAGAGAAGAACAACTTCCACTTCCTCTATCCCAACGAGATGAAGCTGCGCGACCGCGTGGCGCAGATAGCCAAGGTAGTTTACGGCGCCGACGGCGTGTCCTGGTCCGCTACCGCCGCGGATAAAGCCAAGGCGTTCGAGGCCGACCCGAAATATAATGATTACGGGACGATGATGGTGAAGACCCATCTTTCCCTTTCCCACGACCCGAACCTCAAAGGCGTGCCCAAGGGCTGGACGCTGCCCATCCGCGACGTCCTAATCTACTCCGGCGCCAAGTTCCTCTGCCCGATGGCCGGCGATATCAGCCTGATGCCCGCCACCGGCTCGGACCCGGCTTTCAAGAAGGTGGACGTGGACGTGAAGACCGGTAAAATCCACGGCCTGCACGACGTAAGCTAGTAACGGAAACCATATTATTGCGAGGTACTCACTCTTTATCCCTCCTCCCCGGCAGCGGGGAGGAGGGCCACCCCAAAAATTCTCCCGGACGGGGGAAAGTATAAAAATCTCGCAATGATATTAGTGAGGAATAAATATTGACCATCAACATCGCGGTAGCCGGCAAGGGCGGTACGGGCAAGACATCGGTGACGAGCCTGGTGGTCCGCTACCTTTTGCAAAATAACCTGGGCACTGTCCTGGCGGTGGACGCCGACCCCAACTCCAACCTGGCGGAAGGGCTGGGACTGGAAGTGCGGCAAACGGTAGGCCGGATACTCAACGAGTTCCAGGGAGCCAAGCTGAATATCCCGGCGGGGATGACCAAGGAAGGCTACCTGGAATACCAGCTCAACGGGGCGATAGCCGAAGGCAGGAACCTGGACCTCATCACCATGGGGCGGGGGGAAGGGCCGGAATGCTACTGCTACCCCAACGTGGTTATCCGCAAGCTCATCGACGACTGGGCGAAGAACTATGCCTACGTAGTTTTAGATAACGAGGCGGGCATGGAGCACCTGAGCCGCCGCACCACCCAGAACATCGACGAGATGCTGCTGGTGACCGACCACTCGGTAAAAGGCCTGCGTGCTTTGGCCCGCATCCGCGACCTGATAAAAGAGCTAAAACTCGTAGTCAAACGACAGTCCATCATCATCAACCTGGTCCCCGGCGGGATAGACCCGCTGCTCAAACAGGAGATGGACCGGCTGCAAATGGCGCCGGCCGCCATCATACCGGTTGACGAAGAGGTGAAGAAGTACGACCTGGAGCAAAAACCGCTATTCCAGCTGCCGGACACATCCCCGGCGGTAACGGCCGTAAAAATATTAATGGACAGGCTATTGCTAAATACCACCGCGACACCGTAATATAATGGTTAAAATGCAGATGCCTGGAGCTGGGACAACCGGGGATAAAAAAATAAAGGGACAGGTGATGAAAACAGGGATGAAGCCGGGTAAAAAAGCACTTTTTCTGCCTTTGCTGCTGGTGCAGGTACTGCTGATGCTCCCCGCTTTCGGCTGTACCACCGACACGACGAACGAGACAACGATAGCGGCCCCTACCACCACCCCGGCGGACATGGGCCAGCAAATACAGCAAATCCT
This sequence comes from Dehalococcoidales bacterium, assembly GCA_041652735.1. Classification (NCBI taxonomy): domain Bacteria; kingdom Bacillati; phylum Chloroflexota; class Dehalococcoidia; order Dehalococcoidales; species Dehalococcoidales bacterium. The sequence continues at coordinate 82,171 of JBAZGT010000001.1, forward strand.
GGTGGACGCCGTGGAAAAACAGGAAACCCTGACCAGCTATAAATACAGCCTGGTCATGGACATGGACGTGGAAGCCACCGGCGGTACAGAACAAGGCAAAGTGACCATGAATTACCAGTACAGCGGTGCGATCGACCTCCCATCCGAACAGTTACAAATGAGTCTTGCCGTGAACATGAAGACCGAGATACCGGGAGAAGCAGAGAATTATAACATGGAAACGGTGATGGACGTTTATATGCTGGATGACTGGGTGTACGCCAGGATGGAAATAACGGGAGAGCCGGAGCAATGGGTGCGGGCGCCGGTCACCGATGAGATTGAAACATCGTTCAAGCTGAACCCTGTCGACCAGCAGATGGGGCTGCTGGATTCGCCATCCGATATCGAATACGTCGGAGACGCAAGTATAAACGGAATAGATTGCTACGTGGTAGCCATCAAGCCGAGTATCGAAGCCCTGGAGGAATGGTTCACGGAACAAAACACGGATTCCGAGATAGTAGACATGTCCAACATGATGGACTTCGCCGACACCATCCGGAGTTTTTCCTATACCTGCTATATCAGCAAAGAGTCCGTACAGCTGGAAAAAGTGGTGTTTAACATCCTGTTTGCCTTTACGCCGGAACAGACGGGCGATGACACCGACGCTTACGACGAGCTGACCATGTACATCAACATGGATATAGAAATGTTCGACCAGAACATTCCCTTTGCCATCGACCTGCCGGATGAGGCGGCCAATGCTCAAGACACCTTTTCCGACCCGGGTTTCCTGGAATAACAACAAAAACTAGACAAAAGGGGGAAAACTAAAAAATGACAGCCACATTAATCAAAGGCGCTGAAGTAGCCAAGCAAATCCGCGAGGAACTGGCGAAAGAAGTCGCCGACCTCAAGGCCAAGCACAATGTAGTGCCCGGCCTGGTTACTATACTCGTGGGTTCCGACCCGGCCTCCCAGGTATATGTCGGTCAGAAAGAAAAGACCGCCAAAGAGCTGGGTATCTATTCCGAGCGGTACGACCTGCCGGAAAACACCAGCCAGAAAGACCTTATCGCGCTGGTGGAAAAACTAAACAAGAATCCCAAAATCAATGGCATCCTGTGCCAGCTGCCTCTCCCCAAGCACCTCAACGAGGAGCAGGTGGTCTACGCCATCGATCCCAATAAAGACGTGGACGGTCTCCACCCGGTCAACCAGGGCAAGCTGATGAGTGGCGAAGCGGACTTCATTCCCTGCACGCCGCGGGGCATCCAGCAGCTGCTCATCCGCTCCAACACCCAGATCGAGGGCGCGGACGTAGTGGTCATCGGCCGCAGCAACCTGGTCGGCAAGCCCATCCTCAACATCCTGCTCCAGAAAGCGCCGGGCGCCAACGCCACCGTCACCCTGTGCCACACCAAGACCAAAGACCTGGCTTTCTACACCAAACACGCGGATATCATCATCGCCGCCGCCGGCAAACCCAAGACGGTCACCGGTGACATGGTCAAGGACGGCGTGGTCGTTATCGACGTGGGCGTGAACGAAATCGGTAAGACTGCCGAGGGCAAGAGAATCCTCGTCGGCGACGTGGACTTCGAGACGGTCAGCCCCAAAGCCAAAGCCATCACTCCCGTCCCGGGCGGCGTGGGCCCCATGACCATCACCATGCTGATGATGAACACGGTCAAGGCCGCTAAAATGGCGGCAGGCCTGAAATAGGCTACATTACTCCTTAAATATTTCCCGGCGATAATAGGGAGGAAAAATGGAATACAAGACAGTTAAAAAAGAGGCGCCCGGCCGCGGCGAAGTAGAGGTCCTCGCGGAGACTTACGAGCCGGGTGAACCGGAGGCCGAAGCCGCCGGCCGGTGGCGCCAAAAACTGGAAAATCGCGATGAAAAGCTGAAGTACTTGAAAAACGGCGAGCGTTACTGGTATAGTGACGATTGGTTCGGGAGTGAGAAGAGGAAAAATCCGGCCTGACCGTACCGGAATCCGGCAAGCAGGCCCGATAAGGAGCTACAATGGCGATAGAAATTCCTAAGACGGCCTACAGCGGGAAAATCAAGGAAATCAAGCTGGGAAAAGGCGATAAAGCCCTAACCGTGGGCGGGGAAACGGCCTACCCTTTCTACCTCTATGAAGGCCAGATGCCCCATTTGCCCCGCATCGCCATGGAAGTATATGACCTGCCCCCGGAAGAATGGCCGGAAGCCGCCCTGGAACCCTTCGCCGATGTAATTAACGACCCCGTAGCCTGGGCGCAGAAGTGCATTAAAGACTACGGGGCGGAAATGATATGCCTGCAGCTGGCCAGCACCGACCCCAACGGCCAGGACCGCCCGGCGGCGGAAGCCGCCCAAACCGTTAAAAAAGTAGCGGACGCCATAGACGTGCCGCTGATTGTCTGGGGCACCGCCAACCATGATAAAGACACGGAAGTGCTGCGCGCGGCCGCGGAAATCTGCCAGGATAAAAGCCTCATCCTGGGCCCGGTGGAAGAAGCCGACCACAAGAAAATAGGCGCCGCCGCCATCGGCTACAAACACGTGGTGGCCGCCTCAACCCCCATCGATATCAACCTGGCCAAACAGCTCAATATCCTGCTGGGCAACCTGGGCGTACCGGACAACATGATGCTCATGGACACGTCCTGCAGCAGCATCGGCTACGGCATCGAATACTGCTACTCCGTCATGGAAAGAACGCGCATGGCGGCGCTGACGCAGCAGGACACCAAACTGCAATTCCCCATCATCTGCAACCTGGCCAAGGAGACCTGGAAGAACAAGGAAGCCAAGATTTCAGAAAAAGACGACCCCAAGATGGGGGACGCCGCCAGGCGGGGCATCCTGCTGGAGGCGATGACCGCCACCATGCTGCTCATGGCCGGGGCGGACGTGCTGATTATGAGACACCCGGCCGCCATCAAGCTGGTCAAAGAAATGGTCGCAGACCTTACCACAAAATAAGGGGGGTACCTCCATGCCCGATGAAAAACAGGCAAAAAGCATAGACCCGGCGACGCTGGAAATGCTGGCCAAAGCCAGCGAGGAGAATATCAGCACGGTCTTCGACCGGGCTGATAAATTGAAGGCCTGCCCTATCGGCGCGGACGGCTCGTGCTGCAAGAACTGCGCCATGGGGCCCTGCCGCGTGCCGCCGCCCAAGGGTAAAGAGGAAACGCCCAAAGAGAAGGCGGCCAGGGTGGGGGTTTGCGGCGCCACCGCGGAGACCATTAGCGCCCGCAACTTCTGCCGCATGATAGCCGCCGGCTCCGCCTCCCACAGCGACCACGGCCGGAGGGTGGTGGAAGCCTTCAAGCTGATGGCGGAAGGCAAGACCAAAGATTTTGAAATCAAAGACGAGCAAAAGCTGCTGAAGCTGGCCCTGGACATGGGCGTACCGATAGGCGAACGCAGCAATATGGAAATAGCGCTGGACATCGCCAAAATCTGTGAGGCCGAGTTCGGCAGGCAGGAAGGCGAGCTCTATTTTATTAAAAACGCCCCGCTGAAACGCCAGGAAATCTGGCGCAAGCTCGGGGTAGTGCCGCGCGGCATAGACCGCGAGGTGGTAGAGCTGATGCACCGCACCCACACCGGCGTGGACCAGGACTACCGCAACCTGATGCTCCAGGGCGTCCGCGCCGCGCTGGCGGACGGGTGGGGCGGCAGCATGATAGCCACGGAAATACAGGACGTGATGTTCGGCACCCCCACACCCACCCTGAGCGAGATTAACCTGGGCGTGCTCAAAGAGGACATGGTCAACGTTATCATCCACGGGCACGAGCCCGCCCTGGCCGAGATGCTGGCGGTGGAAAGCGAGAATCCGGAGATGGTGGCCTATGCCAGGTCCAAAGGCGCCGCGGGCATCAACCTGGCGGGCATGTGCTGCACCGCCAACGAGATACTGATGCGGCACGGCGTGCCCATCGCGGGGAACTACCTCCAGCAGGAGCTGGCCATTATCACCGGCGCCGTGGACGCCATGGTGGTGGACGTGCAGTGCATCATGCAGGGGCTGCTGGAAGTATCCCGGTGTTTCCACACCAGGTTAATCAATACGGACAACCGCGCCAAAATTACCGGGGCGGAATACATGCCCTTCGACGAGCTCCACCCGAAGGATTCAGCCCGGGCTATCATCAAAGCGGCTATCGATAATTTCCCCAACCGCCGGGACAACGTGAGAATACCGCACATCAAACAATCGCTGATTGCCGGGTTCTCCCACGAGACCATCAACTACCTGCTCGGAGGGCTTTTCCGCGCTTCCTACCGTCCCCTTAACGACAATATTATCAACGGGCGCATCCGCGGCCTGGCCGGGGTGGTAGGCTGCAATAACGCCCGCACCACCCATGACAGCGCCCACGTTACCATGATTAAAGAGCTGCTGAAAAACGACGTGCTGGTGCTCTCCACCGGCTGCGCCGCCATGGCGGCCGCCAAAGCCGGGCTGATGGTGCCGGAGTCCGCGGCCAAGTTCTGCGGCCCCGGCCTGGCGGAGGTCTGCGAGACGGTAGGCATCCCGCCGGTGCTGCACCTGGGCTCATGTGTGGACAACAGCCGCATCCTCATCGCGGCGACGGCGGTAGTGAAAGACGGCGGCCTGGGCGATGACATCAGCGACCTGCCCGCGGCGGGCGCCGCCCCGGAATGGATGAGCGAAAAAGCCATCGCCATCGGGCAGTACTTCGTGGCTTCCGGCGTATATACCGTTTTCGGGACAACCTTCCCCACTATGGGAAGCAAGGAGTTTACCAACCACCTCTTCAAGGACATGGAAGAAATGTACGGCGGCAAGTGGGACTTCCAGCCCGACCCCGTCAGGGCCGCCCAGCTGATGATTGCGCATATCGACAAGAAGCGCAAGGCGCTGGGCATCGACAAGGCGCGGGAGAGGGTGCTTTACGATATGGCGATGCGGCGTGAACTGGAAGGTTAAAACGGCGTAGCGGTAAGAAGGGGGGATTGCAGCATGTCCAAGATTATAGCATCGGCGGCCATCAGAGGCGCGCATGCCATCGTGACCAAAGCGGAGAAAAAGTGGCAGGACGCCATGGACAAGTGGGGCGCCAACGAGCCGGTGGGCTTTCCCAACACCGCTTACTACCTGCCCATCATCTACGGCATCTCCGGCATGAAAGTGGCTAAACTGGGCGATATGGAAGCCGTTTTGAAGAAATGCAAAGCCCTGCTGCCGCCGCCGGTCAGGGAGACGCACCACCTCCCCTATTTGGGCCCCACCCTGGATGCCGGCATGATTACCTTCTGGGCGGAAGAGCTGCTAGAGGCTATCAGATACCTGGAAACGCCCGATTATTACCTGCGCGGCGAGGACGTGACGGACGGCAATATCTGGCTGGGCGCCGCCGATGATGTTATTATGAGGAAAAGGGGGGTGGAGTTCGTGGACGGCACCGCCCCCGGCTTCGCGGCGATACTGGGCGCCGCCCCAACCCCGGAAATTGCCAAAAATATAGCGGAAGAGCTGCAAAAGAAGAACCTGTATGTATTCATGGCCGGACAGCACAACGGGGAAAGCTTCTCCCGGCAGCTGGTTAAAGCGGGGGTGCAGATAGGGTGGGGGACGCGGCTGGTCTCCTTCGGGCCGGACACCAGCGCCACGGTATTCCCCATCGGCTTCGCCACCCGGGCGGCCATATCCTTCGGCGGCATCGACCCGGGCGATTATAGAAAGATATTGATTTACAACAAAGACCGCGTTTTCGCCTTCGCCATGACCATGGGCGACGTCACCGACGAGTGGTACGCCAACGGCGCCGGCGCCATCAACTGGGGCTTCCCGGTGATAGCCGATACGCCCATACCGGAAATCCTCCCCACCGGCGTCTGCACCTACGAGCACGTGGTCGGCAACGTACCGCACGATGAAATCGTGAACCGCGCCATCGAGGTCAGAGGCCTTAAGGTCAACGTGACCGAGATACCCATACCGGTGGCCTTCGGGCCGGCCTTCGAGGGCGAGAGAGTACGCGGCGACGATATTTACCTGGAAGCCGGCGGCGGGCGCACCCACATGGTAGAGTGGGTCACCACCAAACGCATGGAGGAGGTGGAGGACGGCCGGGTGGAAGTAATCGGGCCGGAACTGGTTGACATGAAAGAGGGCTCACGAGCGCCCATCGCCATCAACGTGGAGGTGGCGGGGCGGCAGATGCAGGACGACTACGAGCCGATACTGGAGCGCCAGATTCACCACCTCATCAACTACGCCCAGGGCATAATGCATATAGGGCAGCGGGACATAGCCTGGCTGCGCATCTCCAAGCAGGCGGTGGAAAAGGGCTTCAAGCTGAAGGACATCGGCATTATTCTGCACGCCAAGCTGCACCAGGACTTCGGACGCATATTCGATAAATTACAGGTAAAAATTTACAGCAATGAAGCGGACGTCAATAAAATCATGGAAAAAGCCCGGGCGGTGTACAAGACCAGGGACGAGCGCATCGAGGGCATGACCGACGAAAGCGTGGACACCTACTACTCCTGCACGCTGTGCCAGTCCTTCGCGCCGAGCCACGTGTGCGTCATCAGCCCGGAGAGAACGGGGCTTTGCGGCTCCTATAACTGGATGGACTGCAAGGCGGCTTTTGAAATCAACCCCACCGGCCCCAACCAGCCGGTGCTCAAGAGCGAATGCATCGACGCCAAACTGGGGCAGTGGCAGGGGGTCAACGACTTCCTGGTGAAAGCCTCCCGCGGCAAGATAGACCACTATAATTTCTACAGCATCGTCCAGGACCCGCCGACCACCTGCGGCTGCTGCGAGGCCATCGCCGCCGTGCTGCCCCTGTGCAACGGCATCATGACGGTCAACCGGGACTATACCGGGGAAACGCCCTGCGGCATGAAGTTCACCACGCTGGCGGGGACCATCGGCGGCGGTTTGAGCACGCCGGGGTTCGTGGGGCACGGCAAATACAATACCACCCAAAGGAAATTCGCCGCCGCTGAAGGCGGCATCCTGCGCATGGTGTGGATGCCCAGGGGACTCAAGGAGGAAATCGGGGAGCGGTTCAAGGCGCGGGCCCAGGAACTGGGCATACCCGACCTCCTGGACAAGGTGGCCGATGAAACGGTGGGCGTCACCGAGGAGACGATACTCCCCTTCCTCCAGGAAAAGGGGCACCCCGCTCTGACCATGGACCCTATTTTAGGATAAGTAGCAAGGGGCAAGTGACAAGGAAAGGCTAAGTGATAATCCGGTAAGATTTACTACTTGACACTTGAGACTTGTCATTTAAAATCCGAGAGGAGTTTATAAGATGGCCTTAACCGGAATAGAGATATTCAAACTGCTGCCCAAGACCAACTGCGGCGACTGCGGCGTGCCTACCTGCCTGGCCTTCGCCATGAGCCTGGCCGCCGGCAAGGCCGAGCTGAGCAAGTGCCCGCATGTCTCCGAGGAAGCCAAGAGCAAGCTGACGGAGGCCGCGGCCCCCCCCATTTTACCCGTCACCATCGGGGCGGGGGAAAGCGCGCTGAAAATCGGCGGGGAAACGGTCATGTTCCGCCATGAAAAAAGATTCGAGAACCCGCCCGGCATCGCCATACTGATTACGGACGCCATGCCGGACGCCGAGGTGGACGCCCGGCTGAAAAAGATAAAAGAACTGGTGTATGAAAGGGTGGGACTGACCCTGCGCGCCAACCTGGCCGCCCTGAAGTGCGAGAGCGGGGACGCCGCCAAATTCGCCGCCCTGGCGGGTAAAGTCAAAGCCGCCGGCGATATCAATATTATTTTAATGAGCGATAAAGTGGAAGCTCTGGCCGCCGCGGCCAAAGCCTGCGCCGACCGCAAGCCGCTGCTTTACGCCGCCACCAGGGATAACGCGGACGCCGTGGCCGCCCTGGCCAAGGAGACCGGCTGCGCCGTAGTCGCCAGAGCGGACAGCCTGGATGACCTGGCGGCGCTTACCGGCAAGCTGACCGCCGCCGGTATCAAGAACATCGTGCTGGACTCCGGAGCGCGGAGCACGCAGAAGGCGCTGGAAGACCAGGTAATCATCCGCAGCGCCGCCCTCAATAAAAAGTTCCGCCCGCTGGGCTTCCCCACCATCGTTTTCCCGTGTGAAATGACCGGCGACCCGATGAAAGAGGCGGCCATCGCCGTGATGTTTGTGGCCAAGTACGCGGGCATCATCGTCCTGTCCGATTTCCGGGGCGAAAGCCTTTTCCCGCTGCTGGTGGCGCGCCTGAACATTTACACGGACCCGCAGCGGCCGCTGGCCACCAAGCAGGGCATCTATGAAATCAACAACCCCAACGAGAACTCCCCGCTGATGGTGACCTCCAACTTCTCCCTCACCTACTTCATCGTCTCCGGGGAAATCGAGAACAGCAAAATACCCAGCTGGCTTTACGTTAAAGATACCGAGGGGCTTTCCGTCATGACCTCCTGGGCGGCGGGAAAGTTTTCCGCGGACATCATCGGCCCGTCCATCCTGAAAAGCGGCATCACGGACAGGATAAAGCACCGCAGCCTGATCATCCCCGGCTACGTAGCCGCCGAGAGCGGCGGGCTGGAAGAAGAAATGCCCGGCTGGAAAATCCTGGTAGGTCCCAGGGACGCGGCCAACCTTACGCCGTTCCTCAAGACCTGGAAACCGTAAAGAGGAGGCGAGATGATTCTCATCGGGGAGAATTTAAACGTTATTTCCCAGACCCTGGGGCCGGCCCTGGCGGAGAGAAACGCCGCGCCGCTACAGGAAATGGCTAAAGCGGAGACCGAGGCCGGCATCGATATCATCGACCTTAATATAGGCCCCGCCCGTAAAGGCGGCGACGCGCTGATGGCCTGGGTGGTGGACACCGTACAGTCCGTCACGGATAAAATGCTTTCCCTGGACACCACCAACCTGGACGCCATGCAGGCCGGGCTGAAAGCCCGTAAAGGCCGGGTGCTGATAAACTCGGTATCCCTGCAGACCAGCCGTATCGACCGCGGGCTGGCCATGGCCAAAGAGCATGACGCCGACCTGATAGGGCTGCTCTGGAGCAACGAGGGCATGCCGCGGGACGTTAACGAGCGGGCGATGCATACCGTCAACTTCGTCTATAAAGCCAACGAGGCGGGCATCCCCAATGAAAAGATATGGATCGACCCCATCGCCAGCCCGGTCTCGGTGGAAATCAACCAGGTCAAGGCCTGCGTGGAGTTCATGACCATGCTGGCGGAAATAGCGCCGGGGTGCAAGTCCACGGTGGGGCTTTCCAATATCTCCAACGGCGCCCCCGCCGAGCTGCGCGGCTGGCTCAACCGCACCTACCTGGTGATGCTGATGCGCTACGGGCTGTACTCCGCCATCGTGGACGCGTTCGATAAAGACCTGGCGGCCATAGCGCGCGGGCAGCGGCCGGATATCGTGGCGCTTATCCACCAGATGATGGACGGGGACAAGCCGGATATCCCCTCCCTGCCCAAAGAGATGCAATATTACGCGCGGACGGTGAGGGTGCTCACGGGAGCATCACTCTATTCCCACTCCTGGCTGGAAGTCTAGAGCCAAATGCTATACAATATCACTGTCCATGATAGAGAAGAATCCCCCGCTGCCAACACAGCCAGCGCGCGAGTTTGCCCATGAACTGGCTTTCAAACTAGCCAGGGAAAAGCTGGCCGCCATCGCCGACATCGAGGGGCAGTGCCGCAAGAGCGGCGCCCGCTACCTGCCGGCGGAAAAGTCCGTCATCATCGACTACCTGAACCGCTTTTACCGGATAAGCTTACCCGGCGGCGAGGTCTCTTCCATCATCAATAACGAGCCGGTGCCGCTGCGCGACAAGATTTTGATACTCCACTATTTCAACCGCGCCTCCGGCACGCCCCTGTCCGGCCGGAACATCACCTACAAAGAGCTGGCGGAAGGCATCAACTACTATCCCACGTTCTTCAAGCGGGCGATAGAGCCGATTATCAACAGCTTTAAAGACGACCCGCGATTGCTGCTGGAAGCGTCGGCCACGCTGGGGGGGCACAAGACCGACTACGGCGATATGGCCGTGGCCATAGACGCTTTTCCCCTGGTGCCGGTGACCGTCGTCATCTGGCGGGGGGATAAAGAGTTCCCGCCCAACGGGAATATCATGTTCGACAGCACCATCCCGGAATACCTGCCCACGGAAGACATCACGATACTGTGTGAAATACTGGCCTGGAAACTCGTCAGGCTGATAAAGACCGGAGGTGACGCCCCTGGTAAAAGATAACCTTACCGAGACAGATGTGCGGGAAAAACTACAGGAAATTTTCTCCCGCCACCACCGCGAAAGGCAGGAGCTGATACCGATTTTACAGGAGACACAGGAGCATTTCCGCTATCTGCCGGCGGCGGCGATGCGGGAAATAGCCAGATACCTGAATATGTCCCTGAATGCCGTTTACGGCGTCAGCACCTTCTACTCCCAGTTCAAACTAACGCCCCTAGGCAAAAAGATAATACGCATCTGCCGCGGCACCGCCTGCCACGTGCGCGGCGCCGGCAAGGTGCTGGCGGAAGTGGAAAAACAGCTGGGCATCAAGGCCGGGGAAACCACGGACGACATGGAATACACCCTGGAGACAGTGGCCTGCATCGGAGCCTGCGCCCTGTCGCCCACGATGACCATAGACAAAGAGACTTACGGCAAGATGACCCCCAAAAAAGTCGTGGAGGTTTTAGGTGACAGAAGCAAAACCAGCTAATACCCGGCAAACCATACTGGTGTGCCAGGGGACCGGCTGCGTATCAGGAAAATCACTGGAAATTACCGAAGCCCTGTCCCGGGCGATAGCCGAAGCGGGGCTGGAGGGCGTAGCAGTGGATTTCACCGGCTGCCACGGGTTCTGCGAGCAGGGGCCGGTGGTCATCGTTGAGCCGGAAGGAATTTTTTACGCCCGCGTTACGCCGGCGGATGTGCCGGAAATCGTCACCTCTCACCTGCGCGACGGCAAGCCGGTGGAGCGCCTTTTCTATAAAGACCCGGTGACCGGCGCGGCTATCCCCTACCATAAAGACATCAAGTTTTACAGCATGCAGCAGCGCATCATTCTGCGCAATTGCGGCGGCATCAACCCGGAAAGAATCGAGGACTACATAGCCACCGGCGGCTACGAAGCGCTGAAAAGGGTGCTGCTGCACCTGACCCCGGAGCAGGTTATCGACGAGATAAAGCGCTCCGGCCTGCGCGGGCGCGGCGGCGCCGGTTTTCCCACCGGCCAGAAATGGCAGTTCTGCCACGACGTCAACGCCGAACAGAAGTATATGATATGCAACGCCGATGAAGGCGACCCCGGCGCGTTCATGGACCGCAGCACGATGGAAGGCGACCCCCATACCGTCCTGGAAGGCATGGCTATCGCCGCTCACGCCATCGGCGCCACGGAAGGGTACATTTACATCCGGGCGGAGTACCCGCTGGCGGTAAAGCGCGTGCGCCTGGCCATCCGGCAGGCGGAGGAAAAGGGGTTCCTCGGCGAAAATATCTTCGGCACTAAATTCAAACTTAAAATACACGTCAAAGAGGGCGCCGGCGCCTTCGTGTGCGGGGAAGAGACCGCGCTGATGGCGTCCATCGAGGGCAAACGCGGCATGCCCCGCCCCCGCCCTCCCTTCCCGGCTACGTCCGGGCTCTGGGGCAAACCCACCACCATCAACAATGTAAAGTCGCTGGCCACGGTGCCGGTCATCATCGCCAAAGGGGCGGACTGGTACAACAGCATCGGGACGGAAAAAAGCAAGGGCACCTGCGTCTTCGCCCTGACCGGTAAAATCGCCAACAGCGGGCTGATAGAGGTGCCGATGGGCACGCCGCTGCGCACCATCATTTACGAAATAGGCGGCGGCATTCCCGGCGACAAGAAATTTAAAGCCGTACAGACCGGCGGGCCTTCCGGCGGCTGCCTGCCGGAAAGTTACCTGGACAAATCCGTCGACTACGAGTCGCTCACCGCGGCCGGCTCCATGATGGGCTCCGGCGGCATGGTGGTCATGGACGAGGAGACCTGCATGGTGGACGTGGCGCGCTATTTCCTCTCCTTCACCCAGGCGGAGTCCTGCGGCAAATGCGTCCCCTGCCGCGTGGGCACCAAGCAGATGCTGGATATCCTGGAAAGAATCTGCCGCGGCGAGGGCGTGCCGGAGGACCTGGCCCTGCTGGAAAAGCTCGGGAACGACATCAAAGCCGGCTCGCTGTGCGCGCTGGGGCAGACCGCGCCCAATCCCGTACTCACCACCATGAAGTATTTCCGTGACGAATATAAAGCTCACATAGAAGAGAAAAGGTGCCCGGCCGGCGCCTGCACCAAATTGATATCTTTCTACATCCTGCCGGACAAGTGCCAGGGCTGCGGCATCTGCGCCCGCGAATGCCCCACCGAGGCTATAGCCGGCGGCAAGCGGATGGTGCATGTCATCGACCAGGATAAGTGCGTCAAGTGCGGCACCTGCCTGGACGCCTGCCCGGCCAAGTTCAAGGCCATCGTCAAGGTGTCCGGGGAAAAGGTGGACGTGCCGGACAAGCCGATACCGGTCAAGGAGAAGCCCAAGGCCGCGCCGGAAGGCAAGTAAGCAAATGGCGAGCGCGAAAAGGGCTGGCGGTATGAACAATAAAACGCCTCTGCCGGAAGTCGACCCGGAATCCGCCGGATTTTCTAAAGAAAGGCTGGCGCGCCTCAAGCCGGCCATGCGGAAATATATCGACCTCCAGCTCCTGCCCCATATCGTCACGCTGGTGGCGCGGGAGGGCAAAATCGTCCACTTCGCGGCGCAGGGCTACCAGGACTGCGAGAGCAAAATCCCGGCGACAAGGGACACCATCTTCCGCCTTTATTCCAACAGCAAAGCCATAACCGGCGCGGCGGCGATGATTCTTTATGAAGAAGGGCGGCTGACCCTGGACGACCCGGTTTCCCGGTACATCCCCGCCTTTAAAGACCCGCTGGTGGCGGCGGCTTACGGGGAGACGGGAAGAGGCTGGCCGCCGGTAATGTTTCCCACTGTGCCCGCCCAACGCGAGATAACGCTGCGCGACTGTCTGCGGAACACCACGGGGCTAGCCACGCCGGAGCGCTCCCCCTACTGGTACGCGGTACGCTATAAGGACATCATCCCGGAAACGGGCTGGGACCTGACGGCCAACCTGGATAATCCCCCCACCCAGAGCTACCGGCACCGGGTGGAAAACCACGCCAGGCTGCCGCTGAACTTTCAGCCGGGCACGGACTTCGTGTACCACGTGGGATATCCGGTCATCGGCGCGGTCATCGAGATAATCACCGGGCAGACGCTGGAAGAGTTTTACCGGGAACGCATTTTCCAGCCGCTGGGCATGAAAGACACCTCTTTCTACCTGGCGGAGCATAACCGGGACAGGTTTGCCGACTGCTACCGGCCGAAGCAAAAGAACGGGCGATGGGGCATCGCGCCTTACGATAAAGCCGCCGCCAGCGAGAAAGCCAGGGGACCGGCGGTGAACTTCGGGGCGGGGGGAGATATGGGGGGCGTCCTCTCTACCGCGGGCGACTACGCGCGCTTCTGCCAGATGCTGCTCAACGGCGGGGAACTGGACGGTGTGAGAATCCTGGGGCGCAAGTCCGTGGAAATCATGACCGCCAGCCACACCGGGGACATATTTTTACCCATGCGGGGGCGGGGGTTCGGCTTCGGGATGGGGGTGGGGGTTTATGTTGGGGGCGCGCCGCGGCCGGTAATGAGGTCGGTGGGGACTTACGGGTGGGACGGGGCGGCGGGGACACTCTTTTTCGCCGACCCCAAGGAAAAGCTGCTGGGCATCTGCTTTACCCAGGTAATCGGCGCGCTGGCCATGCCGGGCAACGACTACCAGGAAGAGTTCGAGCGGCTGGTGTACCAGGCGCTGGTGTAGCTAAGCAACAAGTAGCAAGGGACAAGCAACAAGCAAGGCCGGGATTCAGCGAATAAATACCGCTGATATTTTTTACAGGCCGTTCTGCCCGGATACCGATTTCCATCGGTATGGTTTGATTTTCCGATACTCTTGACATCACCCCTATTCTCACTGATAATTGGCTGTAATCATTTTTTCAGGAGTGATTTATGAAAATACAGAACTACCGCAACGTAACCGGCATGACGGCGGCGCCGGGGGTGACGATGCGCGTGGTATCCGGCCCGGCGGAAAAAGCGCCTACCTTCGTCATGAGGGTATTCGAGATAGAGCCAGGCAGCGCCACGCCTTATCACGCCCACCCCTGGGAGCATGAGGTCTACGTGCTGGGGGGAAAAGGGGCGGTGAAAAGCGACGGCAAAGATACCCCGCTCCGGGAAGGCGACGCCGTTACCGTCCTCCCCGGCGAGCAGCACAGCTTCATGAATGCGGGGAAAGAAATGCTGCGCATTATCTGCGTGGTGCCGCTGGTGAACGGCAAGATGCCCGGCATGCCGGCGCAGGACTGAATAGCCGGTTACAGCTCACTCCCCGCGCCATTTTACATCACACGCCGTCTCCTGATAAACTGTGACTAAAAGCAGGAGACGCATCTATGAACGGCTGGATGGGCAAGATACTCCAGGTAAACCTCAGCACCGGTACCATAAGTGAAATCGATACCAGGCCCTACGCGGATAAATACCTCGGGGGGAGGGGTATCGGGGTGGGGCTGTACTGGGAGAAAGTAAAACCGGAAACCGGGGCTTTCGACCCGGAGAACTGCCTCATCTTTACGACGGGGCCCATCGTGGGGAGCAGCGCCCAGGGCGCCACCTTGACCTCCGTGGTGGGCAAGTCCCCGGCCACCATACCGGAAGGGTTCTGCTACGGCAACCTGACCGGCTTCGTGGGGGCGGAGCTGAAAAAGGCGGGGTATGACGGGCTGGTGGTGGAGGGGAAGGCGTCCCGCCCGACCTATATCTTTATCGAGGACGGCAGGGCGGAGCTCAGGGACGCCGCCGGGCTGTGGGGGCAAAACGGCTACCGCACCGGCGAGCTTCTGGAGCAAATCCACGGCGCCAAGACGCGCTTTATCGCCATCGGGGCGGCGGGCGAGCACCTGGTGAGAACGGCGGTGGCTTTAGCCAGCCACGACTGCACCGTCTCCGCCGGCTTCGGGGCGGTAATGGGGTCGAAAAACCTCAAGGCCATCGCCATCCGCGGCAGCGGCAAGGTAGAGGTGGCCGACCTCGAAAAGCTCCACGAGCTCAACCGCTACACCATCAAAATCAGCAAACGCGTGCGGCTCTCCATTCCGCCGCGCATCGAACACACCAAGTACGCCGAACTGCTGGAGGTAATCGGCAAGGGCAACTGCTACCTGTGCGGGCTGGAATGCGTGGCCGGGGTCTACCGCTACGGCAAGAAGCTCATCGGGCACCGCAAGTGCCAGTCCGTGGAATACTATTTACCCTGGGTCTACGGCCAGGAGGACGAGCCTATCGAGACCTTTTTCAACGCCCCGGTAATGGCCAACGACTACGGCTTCGATTCCTGGGAAATGACCAACATCATAGAATGGCTGTACGCAGGCTACCGTACCGGCGCCCTTACCGAGGCGGAGACCGGCCTGCCGCTTTCCCGAATAGGCACCGCCGAGTTCCTGGAGAAGCTGATGCGCGCCATCGCCTACCGGGAGGGGTTCGGGGACATACTGGCGGAGGGGCTGGTGCGGGCGGGAGAAAAGATATCGCCCAAAGCCAGGGCGCTTTTCCCTCCTACCCTGGCACCCATCGGAGCGAACTACGCCTTTTCGCCGCGGACCTTCCCCATCATGGCGCTGCTTTATCCCCCGGAGCCCCGGGTACACCACGTCAACTACCACGATATCGCCTTCGTCCACATCGCCTGGAGCATCGAACAGCAGCAGCCGGGCGTAACCGGAGTGACCGGGCCGCTGGTGCACCGCATAGCCAGGGAGTTCTGGGGCAGCGATACCGCCGGCGATTTTTCCAGCTACGAAGGCAAAGCCCTGGCGGCCAAAATAATCCAGCACCGTACTTACCTCAAAGAAATGCTCGGTCTGTGCGACTGGGGCTACCCGATTTCCTATTCCTTCAATACCCCCGACCACATGGGCGACCCCGATATCGAGGCTAAAATCTGCACCGCGGTGACCGGCATCCCCGGCGAAGAGCTGGACATCTACGCCGAGCGCGTTTACAATCTACAGCGGCTCATCCTGCTGCGCGAGGGACGACAGACCCCCGCCGCCGATTACCCCATGGACTTCATTTTCACCGAACCGCAGCGGGGCATGCCCGGCGCCGGCATCATGGTGCCCGGCCCCGGCGACAGCGCCGTGGACATGGTGGGCAACAAGCTCGACCGGGACAAGTTTACCGCCATGCTCAAGGAGTACTACACCCTGCGCGGCTGGGACGAAGAGACGGGGCTGCCCAGGGCGGAGACGCTGGCGGCGCTGGGGCTGGGGGATATGGCTAAGGCGTTAGCGGTTCAATAGCCGGCCCAGCCAGGACTCCTTAATCAGGATGGCGCCTTCCGGGCACAGCTCCTGGCAGCAGAAACAGCGGATACAGCGGTCATAGTTATGCACCGGCGGGCGCTTTTCATCCCCGCCCACCCAGTCCACCGCTTTAGGGGTGACCGGGCAGTGCCGGATACAGGTGCCGCATTCGGTGCATTTATCTTTATCAATCAGCGGCCGCGGGCTCATACGGTTCTTGAAGAATATGCGGAAACGCCCGCTGACGGCGTGCTCCACCGGCTTACGCACCACGTCGAAGTCCGGGCAGATAAAGTCCGCCGCCTTCTCCCCTGCCACCTCGATATTTTCCTCATGGTAAGTGCCGAGCCCGGTTTTTTCACCGGAGGCGAGGGTGGGCACGAAAGCGGGGTCGAGGTTAATGATTTTACAGGCGACGGCATCCAGCGCCACCGGGTCTTTAGAGACCAGTATCGCGCCGATTTTCCGCGGGCTGCCGTTGCGCGGGCCGTTGCCCTCCATGGCCATGACGGCATCCATGATGTAAAGGCGCGGCTTGAGCAGCGTATTGAGGTCCGCCAGCATGGCGGCGAACTCAAAGGGGTCGGCCATGCGGGCATGGTGCTGGCCTTTTATCAGCCCCGGGATACAGCCGAACTGGTTTTTTATGGCCCCGGTCATGCGCATCAGCCCATGCGTTTTCAGCTTGGACAGGCTGACCAGGCCGTCCGCCGCCAGCACGGCGTCCGCGATAGTAAAGCGCTTGACCAGCCGGCCTTCCCGGTGGGAGACAGAGGTACCTTTGGAAAAATCGGCGACAGTTATGTTAAGCTCGTCGGCGACCTGCTTTAAGCCGGCCGTTCTCATGCCCGCGGCGGTGCCGCCAAAGCCCGGCGAATCCCCGCAGGAAAGGACCGCCCCGCTTTCCAGGAATATTTTAGCCGCCGCTTTGAAAACGGCGGGGTGGGTGCAAACGCATTTTTCCGGGGCTGAGCCGATAAGCACGTTCGGCTTGAGGACGATTTTCTCCCCGGCTGTGACAAACTGCTCTATCCCCCCGATAAGCCCGACACCCCTTGCCACCGCCCGGTACACTTTTTCCTCGTCGTAAGTATCACAGGCAACCAGGGCTACCCTAGATTTTCCGTTCATGTTTTTCACCCTCCAACAGCCGGGATATTCTCTTGAACAATCCAAGTGCCAATCAGATAATCAGCATGGCGTCCCCGAAGCTGTAGAAGCGGTAGCGCTCTTTGATTGCCTCCGCGTAGGCTTTGGTGATATTTTCCCGGCCCGCGAAAGCGGTGACCAGCATCAGTAGACTGGACTTCGGTAAATGGAAATTAGTCACCAGCGCATCGACCACGCGGAAACGGTGCCCCGGCAGGATAAAAAGGCCGACCCAGTCTGCAAACGGCCGGATTTCCCCGGGCGGGCTGCTTAAAGCGGCCTGCTCCGTCAGCCTCACGGAGGTGGTGCCCACACAGATAATGCGCCGCCCCTCCTTTTTGGCCGCGGTAAGTTCGGCGGCAACCGACTCGCTTAAAACGCCGTATTCCCGGTAGATGGCGTGCTTTTGCGGGTCTTCCTCGGTGACCGGGCGGAAGGTGTCCAGCCCCACGTGCAGGGTGGTAAAGAGACAGCGCACGCCCGCCGACTGTATCCTGTCCAGCAGCTCCGGCGTAAAGTGGAGTCCGGCGGTGGGGGCGGCGGCGCTGCCCACCACTTTGGCATAGACCGTCTGGTACCTTTCCGGGTTTTTCAGGGGCTCGTGGATATAGGGCGGCAGCGGCATCTCGCCGGCGGTCATCAAACGTGTTTCATCGGAAAAGCGTACCTGCCGGATGCCTTCCGCGCCGATGCCGGTTATTTCCGCGGTGATAATATCCGCGCCGGACGCAATCTCGATGCGCGCCCCTGCCGCCAGCCGCTTGGCGGGCTTGACCAGACCCTCCCAGCTATTTTCCCCCAGCCGCCGCAGCAGCAGGATTTCCACGGCGCCCCCGCTGCCCGCCCTTTTCCCCTTGAGCCGGGCGGGGAGGACGCGACTGTTATTGAACACCATGACATCGCCGTCATGCAGGTAATCCGTAATCTCATAAAAGCGGCGGTGGGAGATAGCGCCGCTCTTTCTATCCAGCACCAGCAGCCTGGAGCCGTCCCGGGGCTCGATGGGGGTCTGGGCGATAAGCTCCGGCGGCAAAACGTAGTCAAAATCAGAGGTTTTCATACTTTTCACTATACCCTTTAGCCTTGAGAAAGGCAATTGTTCCGCTTAGTGAGAAGATACTGGCAATTTTCAGGCCTTTCAGTTACAATGCCTGCAAAAGTATCCTATAATTATTGAGGAGGGAAGATGCCTAAAGCCGCCGCCATGAAATACGCTAACCACGCCAAAGCCGTGCCGTTCCGGGACTACGATGAAAACGGTTACCGCCGGGGAGCGGTGCTGGATAAAAAATGGCTCGGGTTCGATGTGCATATCAAATACGGGAGCTACTGGCTGGCCGGGCGGATGGGCAAAGCGCCTTATACACCCCACGTGCACGACTTCGACCAGGTGCTGCTCTTCGCGGGGTCGGACATGAACGACATCGGCGACCTGGGGGCGGAGGTGGAGTTCTGCCTGGGGGACGACCTGGAGACGCACATGATTACCACCACCACGGCGGTGGCGATTCCCAGGGGCACGCCGCATTTCCCGGCCACGGTCAATATCCTGAACAAGCCGTTCTTCTATTACGAGATATCCCTGGCGCCCGCTTATAAAGAGACCCCCGCGCTCAAGGGGAAAGCCCCCGGGCCCATCGCCGGATTCAGGTCAGCCACGCGCAAGTACGTGATGCCGCTGGCTTTTGTGCGCAAGGGCGCCTGGCATTACGGCCCCACCAACCGCGATGACGGCGGCGGGCACCTCGCCTTCGTGCGGACGAAGGAAGCGGCGGGGTTCGACTTCGTGATGCTGTACGAGAGCATGAAGCGCGGCCCTTACCGCATCTGCCCGGAGCCGGAAAAACCCCACGCCCACCCCACCACCCAGATAATGATGTTCCTGGGCACCGACCCCTATGACATGGGCGACCTGGGGGCGGAGTTCGAGATTTGCCTGGGCAAGGAGCTGGAAAAGCACACTTTTACTAAGTCCACCGCCATCCTGACGCCGCCTTTCCTGCCGCACTGGCCGGGCGGGGTGGTAAAGCTGGACCGGCCGATTATCATGTGCGATATTCACCCGTTTGGCAATGAGCATTAATGTATAACTAATATCGGGGGACCTATCAGATAATGGCAGAACTCAATGAAAAGAAATGCGCCGCCTGCTCCCTCGGCCCGCCGGACTGGGTGTACAAGTGCGAGGAATGCGGTAACGAATTTACGCTCCCCGCCCCTAAAGGCCCCGCCGAGGAGAAGAGTCGCGTTTGCCCGGAGTGCCACGGCAAGAATATTAAAAGAACAGATTTGGTCAAGTCAGAATCCTGCCCGCCCGGAGGCTGATAAACCGGTAACACGGGCCGTTGGCCGGTAAAATTTTTCCAAGGGAGGGAACGATTTATGGGCAACAGTGTGCTGATAGCGTATGCTTCCAAGTACGGTTCGACCAAAGAAATCGCGGAGAAAATCGGGGAGATATTGAAGCTGGACGGTCTGCCGGCCGATATCCTGCCGGTCAAGGGTATCAAGAATCCGGCGGACTACCAGGCTATTATCATCGGCAGCGCCATGTACATGGGCATGTGGCGCAAAGAGGCCACCAACTTCGTGAAGAAGTACGAAACGGCGCTGGCGGGCAAGCCGGTCTGGGTCTTTTCCTCCGGCCCCTCCGGCAAAGGCGACCCCGCGGAGCTGCTGAAAGGCATTATCGTGCCGCGCGGCGTCAAGCCGCTTCTCGACCGCATCAAGCCGCGGGATATCGCCGTTTTCCACGGCCACCTCGACCCCGCTAAAATGAGCGGCATGGAAAGATGGATAGTCAAGCGGGTAGGCGGGGGAACGGGAGACTTCCGCGACTGGGATATGATAAACCAGTGGGCCAAAAAGGTAGCGGCGGCGATAAAGAGCAGCGGCCAGATACAGGAGTAAACTAATTGGCGGACAAGCTGGTCACCGTAATCATGTTTCAGACCGAGGAAGAGGCGTACCTTTCCAAATCGATACTGGAAGCGGCTGATATCGAGTCCCTGGTGGCAGAAGAAACCGAAGACCCGATTTACGCCGGACTAATCAATCTACAGGTAAGAAAACGCGACGCCAAGAGGGCGCGGGAAATTCTCAAGGAAGCCCGGGTAATGCCGTCCGAACCCTTTAAAATCTGGGACAAATGGATGGTGGCAATGGGGGCGGGGTGGGTACTGATACTGCTCGGCATTATGCTGATGCTGTTTACGCATATCAATAAGGTCATCCCGGGTATCATCATTATAGCGGGAGTGATACTGGTGGCCGCCGGGTTCAATATTTACGGCAAGGACATACGGAAGGAATAAAAATCCCCGGCCTTTTGAGGGGTCGGGGATTTAAACAGCTTTAAAGAGTGAATCTAGAGCCCGGCCATGGCCATGATTTCCGGCACTTTCTTTTCCCAGCCTATCGCCATGATGTGCACGCCCTGGCACATCGGCTTCATCTTCTTGATAAGGTCGGCGGCCATCTGGAGACCAACCTTTTCCCGGTCTTCTTTAGCCGCGGCGGCCATCTGCTGGATAAGGTCGTCCGGGACGCGGATGCCGGCCACGTTGGCGTTCATAAACCTGGCGAAACCGGCGTTTTTCAGCGGGATAATGCCCACCATCACCGGCGTCTTGAATTTTTCCACCCGCTTCATGAACTTCCCGAACGATACGGGGTCGTACACGGCCTGGGTCTGGAAGAACCTGGCGCCGGCGGCTATTTTCTTCCGCATCTTGGCTATTTGCAGCTCTTCCGAGGCCTCGGTGTTGGACTCCACTTTCACTACAGCGCCGGGGAAGAAATCCGGCTTGCCCTTAAGCTCGTTCATGGAAAGGTCGAACCCCTCATTGAGGCTGGTGATAGCCTGGAGTAGCGTCACGGAATCCAGATCGAAGACGCCCTTGGCCTGCGGGTGGTCGCCCAGAGCGGGGAGGTCGCCGGTAAGCGCCAGGACGTTCTTGATGCCCATCACCCACGCCCCGAGCAGGTCGGACTGCAGGGCGATGCGGTTGCGGTCGCGGCAGGTCACCTGGAAGATAGGCTCCAGGCCGCCCTGCACGCACAGCGCGGCGGTGACCAGGCCGGAAAGGCGCATCACCGAGCTCTGCTGGTCGGTAACGTTGGCGGCGTCCACCTTGCCTTTCAAGACCTCGATGTTCTCTTTTATTTCATGAGTATCGGTGCCCTTGAGCGGGCCGAACTCGCAGGATATGGCGAACTGACCTGATTCCAGTTTAGATTGAAGGCTCATTATTTCACCTCCTTGGGAGGATTGGCTGCCGGCTTGGGAGCTCCGGCGGGTGCCGCCCCGGCTTTAGGAGTGGCGGCGGGCGCAGGGGCGGGAGGAGGCGCAGGCTTATCGGTTACCTTGCCGGGATTTTCCAATCCATAGCGCGCCAGGGACATCATCTCCGGGCGGGGCATGATTTTCTTATGGTCGAGGGGTTTCATCATATCATCGAGACGTGACAGTAAACCCCGCTCCTTGAGTCGGTTATAAATCAGTTCCCAGCCGCAATCGCGGTCTTTGGAGATTTCACACTTGCCTTTGTTGGCCCCGCCACAGGCGCCGCTGACCAGGCTCTTGGTGCAGGCGGTGAGGGGGCAAATGCCGCCGGTATGGTAGAGGAGGCACTGGCCGCATTCAAAACAGCGCTCGGTGCCTTCCCACTCGCCGCGGGAGCCGCCCAGGTTGACGGTATTGCAGCCGGGGTACACCGGCTTGTTGATAGAAGCCGCCACCGCCTGTATGCCGACGCCGCAGGTCAGCACCAGCACCGCGTCCGCGGCTTTAAGCTGTTCCACCCTGCCCCGCAGCTCGGACTTTACCAGCGCCTTGCTGCAGAGAAAATCACAGTTCCTGGTGCCGGTAACGTTCTTGCCGGCTTCCGTCAGCTTCTGCTTCATCTCGGCTACCTGCTCGGGGCCGCCGCTGCCGGACGACTGGGCGCAGCCTTCACAGCCCATGATAAAGACATTCTTATCCTTTTCCAGGTAGGCTATTATTTCATCAAAATGCTTTTGTTCGGAATATAACATCGCTCCTCCTTTACCTACACTACCCGGTACTGACCGAGGTCTCGACCTTTAGGGGTAACACAATGGACGGCGCAGGCGATACAGGGGTCGAACGAGCGGATAATCCGCACCACTTCAAAGGGGTTCTTCTCGTCCTTGACTTTAGCGCCGATGAGCGCCTGCTCGATAGGCCCGTGCTGACCTTTATCGTCCATCGGGGAGACGTTCCAGGTGGTGGGAACGACCGCCTGGTAGTTGGCGATTTTCTTGTTCTTAATCTCAATCCAGTGTCCCAGGGCGCCGCGCGAGCCTTCGATAATGCCCATGCCGGACGCTTCTTCCGGGAGCTCGTATTCAACATAAGCGGGCTGGCCGGGCTTGAGCGAAAGCGCCCAGCCTTCCAGGTTATCAACAATATACTTGGCGGAAAGCGCCCGCGCCAGGTGCCGGCCGAGCACGGAGAAAAGCGCCGCCGGGGTGGCGTTAAGCGCTTTCAAAGCGCCGTCCACCATTTCCTTCATCCTGGGGTCGCCTTTGGCGTAGGTAACGGCCACCCTGGCCAGCGGCCCCACCTCATAGACCTTGCCGTCATAGCGGGGGGCTTTGGACCAGGAGTAAGCGCCGCTTTTGCCGGCCTGCGGCCTGGTGTCCCCGCTGGAGGGGTGCAGGCCGGAGGTGGCGTCCTCGTACCAGGAGTGCTTGACCTGCTCGGTGATTTTAGAGGTATCCAGGGCGCCGGGCCGCAAATCCGCGCCGATGGTGCCCTGCTTGAAGAGTCGCTCGCGGGTGGCGTAGTCCGGGCTCTTGCCGTCCAGGTCATACATGCCGTAGGAAAGCAGGTTCTTGCAGCCGACGCCGATACCGGCGTAGTCGCCGTAAGCTTTGGCCACGGCCAGCACATCCGGGATATAAACATTATTCACAAAGTCCTGGAGGATTTTAATCTTCCAGATATAAGCCATGATATTATCCACCGTGGGGACGCTGGTAACACCGCCGGGCACCACGCCCACGCTGTGCGGGACCTTGCCGGAGAAAATGCTGACGGCCTCGTGGCCGATGCGCCGCATCTCCAGCGCCTTCACGTAGTGGGCGACGCACTGCTGGTTGGCCTCCGGGGGGAGGCGGTAATCGCCCTCATAGCGGGGCATAAACGGCTCCAAAGCGCCGCGCTGGATAAAGTCCTTGACGGAGTTTAGCTGGGAATCATTGCCGGAGTAAGCAGCCACATCCGCCACGTTCACGTAGTCGAGTGCGGCTAAATGGTAAAAGTGGAGGATATGGTCCTGGATAACGTGCGCGCCGTGAATCAGGTTGCGGATGATGCGGCCGTTGTCCGGTATCTTGTCCGCGATGCCGAAGGCGCTGTCCAGGTTCAGGGTGGCGGCGATGCCGTGCGACTGCGGGCAGACGCCGCAAATGCGCTGGGCGATTACCTGGGCGTCGCGCGGGTCCCGTCCTCTTAAAATAAGTTCCAGGCCGCGGAAAAGATTGCCGGTAGCCCGGGCATCCTTGACCGCGCCGTTTTCAATAACGCACTCAATCTTGAGGTGTCCCTCAATCCTGGTGACGGGGTCAATAACGATTTTACCCATTATTTCACCTCCTTGTTAGCCCAGTAAGCGCCGACCACGGGCAGGTCAACGTCCACCAGTTTCTCATAGAACGGGGCCGTCTCGTTGGGGAACTCCGGCTGGGTACAGCCGTTGCACGGCGCCCCGGCGCCGATAACCCAGTTGGTGC
Organism: Dehalococcoidales bacterium; assembly: GCA_041652735.1. Taxonomy (NCBI): domain Bacteria; kingdom Bacillati; phylum Chloroflexota; class Dehalococcoidia; order Dehalococcoidales; species Dehalococcoidales bacterium. The sequence goes on from JBAZGT010000001.1 coordinate 106,517, forward strand.
CGCCGTTCCATTTGCGCAGCGGGCAGTCCGCGTGGGTGATGGGCCCCTTGCAGCCGAGCTCGTAGAGGCAGCCGTCATCGCCGAATTTCTTGGCGAACTTGCCTTCATCGAAATAGGCGCGGCGGGGGCAGTTTTCATGGATGAGCTTGCCGTAGAACGCCCTGGGGCGGAGGAAGTCGTCCAGCTCTTCCGGTTTGGGGAGGCCGTTCAGGATAATGCCGGCCACCGTCCCCACGAACCAGTCCGGGTGGGGCGGGCAGCCGGGAATATTGATGAGGGGTTTCTTGATGCCGGCGGACTCGAGGGCCTTTTGCACCGAAACGCAGCCGGTGGGATTGGGAGGCGCCGCCGGAATGCCGCCGAAGGAAGCACAGGTGCCCATGGCGATAACCGCCAGCGCGTCCCGGGACAGCTCGATGACTCTTTGCTGCATGGTGACCGGTTTGCCGTCCCTTTCGCCGACAGCCCCGTAAACGCCGCCGTCCGCGGTGGGCACCGCGCCGTCCACCACCAGGACATATTCGCCCTTCTGCTTTTTGGCGGTGTCCTCCATGACGCCGATAGCCAGTTCCCCGGCCGCCGCCATGACGACCGGATGGAACTTGAGGTTGATGTGCACGCCCGGCACTATCTGGTCGATAAGCACATTCTTGATCGTGGGGCTAGCCGAATTGAGCATGGTGACGGCGCAGCCGCTGCAGGCGGCCGTTTGCAGGTAAATTACCGGCAGTTCTTTAACCATCAAGTCCAACTCCTTTCTCGTTGCTGAGTAAATTCAGGGGGGTAGGATGTAATATTTAATTATACTAGAAAAAGAGGGGATAAGGGAATCAGGGGAAATACCTAAAAAATAAACTCTAAATCCTAAGCACTAAATTCTAAACGGATATTTTATTAGTTAACAGTTTACAGTTAGGGGAGGGAGGTAGGGAATAAAGGGAACCGCCGGAATCCAGGTGGTTTTACCTGGAAATCCAGTATATTAATCTCACTGGATACCGATTTGCGTCGGGATGGTCAAGTGACGGGAATTGGAAGAGGGAAACCCGAGACACGGCGCAAGAAGCATACCGGGGAAACTGTTGACTAAAAACCCCCTCAATCCCCCTTTAAGAAAGGGAGGAATCAGGTTAATCCCCCAGCGCTTTGGCGACGATTTCCGCCAGGTCCAGCACCTGCACCTTTTCCGAGGCTTCTTTGTCTTTCAGGCCGTCATCGAACATGGTCATGCAGTAGGGGCAGGCCACGCAGACGGTATCCGGGTTTTGCTTTAAAGCTTCTTCCACCCGCGCCACGTTGATCAGCGAGCCTTCTTTTTCTTCCATCCACATGCGGCCGCCGCCGGCGCCGCAGCAAAAGCCCTTGTCCCGGTTGCGTGCCATTTCCGCCGGCGCCTGACCGGTGGCCGCGCTGATAACCTCGCGGGGGGCGTCAAAGATACCGTTATACCGGCCCAGGTAGCAGGAGTCATGATAGACGACATTGCCCAGCTCCGCCGCCGGGTTCAGCTTGATTTTACCGTCATGGATAAGCTGGTTAATCAGCTCGGTGTGGTGAACGACTTCCAGCTCCACGCCATATTGCTTATAGTCGTTCTTCAGCGTGCTGAAACAGTGCGGGCACTGGGTGATAATTTTTTTAACGCCTTTTTCCTTGAACATTTTAACGTTGGCCTGGGCCATCGTATCGAAAACATACTCGTTGCCGAGGCGGCGCACGCTATCGCCGCAGCACATTTCGTCGCGGCCAAGGGTGCCCCAGGAAATACCGGACTTATCGAATATTTTCGCCAGGGAGAGCGTCGTCTTGCGGTTGCGGGCGTCGAACGCCCCGGCGCAGCCCACGTAAAACAGGTAGTCCGTCTTGCCGGCCTCGTAAGACGGCACGGTAATATCCGCCGCCCACTTGGTGCGCTCCGCCGGCGCGATGCCCCAGGGGTTGCTGCGCTGCTCCATGTTCTCGAAAAGGGTGAGCAGCTCGTCCGGGAACTTGGACTTCATTTCCACCAGGTTACGCCGCATGTCCACTATCCGCGGCACGTGCTCGATAAAGACCGGGCAGACCTCCATGCAGGCGCCGCAGGTGGTGCACTGCCAGATAACATCCTCGGAAACGCTCCCCTCCCCTTCTCCCCCGATGAGCGGCAGCTCTTTAGCGTCTTTCTTGCCGGTCTCCAGCAGGTTCATCTTGATATCATGTATCACCAGCCGCGGCTGGAGGGACTTGCCGGTAAAGGTGGCCGGGCAGTTGTCCGAACAGCGGCCACACTCGGTGCAGGAATAGGAGTCGAACAGCCCTTTCCAGGGGAATTGCGCGACCTGCCCCACCCCGAAGGTATTGCCCTTCTTGAACTCCTCACGACCCTGGGTATTGATTTTGTCCAGGCTCTTGAAGAAGCAGTTGGGGATGGAGGTAAGCACGTGCATGTGCTTGCTGTAAGGCAGGTAGTTGAGGAAGGAAAGCAGGATAACGGCATGAATCCACCACAAGACATTTGCCGCCGTGTCCAGGCCGGCGGCCCCCGCCGGCAGCCAGCCGGCGACCAGGTTGGCGACGGGCATATAGGCACCGGCGCGGTCCACGCCGCCGGCGATTTCACAGGCGTTCAGGCCGAAGAAGGCAATCATCAGCCCCGCCACCAGGCCAAGGATAATAAAGGCGTCCCGGCTGCGCGCCTCCACGTAAGGGGGCGGGAAAAAGAGGCGGCGGATAACGGCCAGGACTACCGCCAGCAGCGCCAGCAGGGACATGATATCGAAGATTAAAGCCAGGGTGAAATAGGCGCCGTCCGGCAGGTTGGAGAAGCTCAGGCTGGGAAACAGTCCGTTAAGCAAAAACTCCGTATTGGAGACCAAAAGAATCATGAAAGCCCAGAACAGCACGAAGTGGTTGATGCCGAAAGGCTTTTTCACCACGCGCCGCTGGCCGAAGGCGTAATAGAGCATGTTCCAGAAACGCCGCGGGATAGCGTTGAAGCGGTTGTCCGGCCGGCCTTTCAGGACCAGCCCGAAGCGCCGGTAGCAGCTATAAACGAAGAAAGCCACCGCCAGGACGAAAACGATAATAAACGCTATTACGGTTCCGGACATTATTTATCCCTCTTAAGCTGTTTTTCCGGCGGCTTTACGCTGCCGGGCCTCCCGGACATAAGCGGTGATAGCCGGTATCACCTGGAAAAGGTCGCCGACGATGCCGAAAGTGGCAACCTCGAAGATAGGGGCGTTTTTATCCCGGTTGATGGCGATAATGGTGTCCGAGTCCTGCATGCCCACCAGGTGCTGGATGGCGCCGCTGATGCCGCAGGCGATGTAAATCTTGGGCCGGACGGTCTTGCCGGTCTGCCCTACCTGTCTTTCCAGGGGCATCCAGCCAGCTTCCACGGCGGCGCGGGAACAGGCTACCACGCCGTGCAGTTCGTCCGCCAGCGCCTGGAGAATTTTATAATTATCCGCGTTGCACATGCCGCGCCCGCCGGAAACGATAATTTCCGCGGCGGCCACGTCCACGCTGTCCAGATTTTCATCGCTGATGATTTCCAGCACCTTGGCGGCGATGTCCGCTTCCTTGACCGGCGTGGTCTCCCGGACGATAGCGCCGCGGCGGGAGGCGTCTTTAGCCGGCATGGGCATAACGTGAGGCCGCACCGTGGACATCTGCGGCCGGGTGAACTCCGTTAAAATGGTGGCCATGATATTGCCGCCGAAAGCGGGACGCGTCTGCAATAAAAATCCCTTATCGTCGATGGAAAGCCCGGTGCAGTCGGCGGTAAGGCCGGTATGCAGCCTGGTGGCTACCGCCCCGGCCAGGTCCCGGCCCAGCCCGGTAGCGCCCACCAGCACGATTTCCGGCTTGTACTTTTCAATCAAATAGCAAAGCGTTTTATAATATGATTCCGTCCGGTAATAGTGGAGAACGGGGTCGTCCACCAGGTAGGCCCTGGCCGCGCCGTAGGCAAAGGCCTCCGTACAGAGGTTCTCCACCTTATCCCCGAGGACGACGGAACAAAGCTCGGCGTGCCGGGCTTTAGCCAGCTCCGCCCCCACCCCTAAAAGCTCCCAGGAGACCTCGGCGGGCTTGCCCTCGGTATGCTCGGTAAAGACCCAGACCCCCTTGTATTCCTTGAGTTTCTCCAGGCGGGGGTCGACGGGAACAATTTCCGGTTCCGGGGCGGGCGCGGCGGCTTTTTGCTTGGCCAGCTCGTCCAGGATTTTCTGCTCTTCCGGGGTATAGATGATTTCCAGCGCCTGGGCGGGGCAAATCTTAACGCAGCGCTGGCAGCCGGTGCACTTTACAACGTCGATAACCGGCTCGCCCTTATCGTTCATGGTAACGGCGTCAAATGGGCATTCCGCCTGGCAGCGGGCGCCGCAGGCGATGCACTTGCCGGGGATGAGCCGGGCTTTGCCGCGGGGGCGTTTTATTTTCTTCGGTTCTTCTGGCATTTTTTATTCAGTATTCCCGGTTTTTTAGCGACCTTGTTTAATTTCGTTATTTTGTCATTCTGAGCGAAAGCGAAGAATATCAGGGCGGTTTGGGGTTTCCACCCCTCCCCGGGATTCTTCGGTCACTATGTTCCCTCAGAATGACATCATAATTCCCCGGTTTACAGGGACAGCAAGTCCTTTTCTATCATCCGGCTGATCAATAATTTAGCGGTGTCTTCCGGCTTATCCGTCTCTTGGCCGAGAATCTCGCCTTTGACTCTTTCCGGCGAGAATATCTTGCGCACCTGGGTGGCCGAACCCTTGAGGCCGATGGTGGTCTCGTCCATTTTCATGGCCTTGTTGTCCCAGAGCACCACCGGGGCGTCCGCGGCCATCAGGCGCATGGGGACGTTGGGATAGCGGGGGGTGTTGATTTCCCGCAGCACGGCAATCATGACGGGGAGGGGGGAGGTAACGATTTCATGGCGGCCTTCCAGCTTGCGCCGCACCTTGATTATCTTCGACTTTAAGTCCACCTCTTCCACGCGGTCGACCAGTGTTAACTGGGAGCAGCCGAGGCGGGTGGCGATGCCGGGGCCTACCTGGGCGGTATCGCCGTCAATGGTCTGGCGGCCGCACATGATGATGGCCAGCTCTTCTTTTTCCGCCAGTTTCTTGATGGCGCCGGTCAGGACCATGCTGGTGGCCAGCGTATCCGCCCCGCCGAAAACACGGTCGGAGAGTAAAATGGCTTCATCGGCGCCCTGGGCTATCGTCTTGCGCAGCGTTACCTCGGCGCTGGGCGGGCCCATGGAAATGACCGCCACGCGGAAGCCGTACTTGTCCTTGAGACGCAGGCTCTCCTCCAGGGCGTGGGTATCATAGGGGTTCATGATAAAAGGCACGCCTTCTCTGATGAGGGTGCCAGTTACGGGGTCTACTTTAACCTGAGTGGTATCAGGTACTTGTTTGACGCAGGTGACTATCAGCATGAAATTAACTATATGATGGGTTAATTAGATACAAAAAAATAATAGCATATATCGCGGCGTTGAGCAAATCCGGCTGCCCGGCAGATGGTTTTTATGCAGTTTGTACTTTGCCGAACCGTTTAATGCCGTGATACACTATTAAGTGTGAACATACTCGTCACCAATGATGACGGCATCCAGGCGGAAAGCATCTGGGCGCTGGTACGGGAGCTGAAAAAGATTGCCCGGGTAACGGTAGCGGCCCCGGACGGCGAAAGAAGCGCCATCGGCACGGCGGTGACGCTGTTCCACGCGCTGCACGTCCATGAGGTATGCGCCCCGGAGGACGGGGTAAAAGCCTACGCCATCGACGGATCACCGTCCGACTGCGTTATCCTCGCTTTAGGCAAGCTGATTGCGGACGAGGTGGACATCGTGGTTTCCGGCATCAATCCCAACGTGAACCTGGGGGAGGATGTCTATATCTCCGGGACGGTGGGCGCCGCCATGCAGGGCTATTTCCGCGGCCTGCCCGCCCTGGCGGTATCCGCGCCGCTGGGAAGCAGAACCGGGCTGAAAGCGGGCGCAAAAGTAGCCGCCATGCTGGCGCAGAAGATGGTCGCCGCCAGTCCGGCCAAAATATTCCTCAACCTGAACGTGCCGGACCGGCCCCTGGAGGAGGTGCGGGGGGTGGCAATAACGCGCCTGGCCCGCGCCAGCCACATCAACTCCGTGGCCGAGGACAACCGGGGTGATGTGAAGCAGTACCGGCTGGTGCGGGAAAGGCTGATGGCCTCCGCCATCGAGGGGACGGACATCCACGCCATCGAGAAGGGGGACATCTCCATTACCGCGCTCTACACCAACCTGCTGGACAAACCGCCGCTGCGCCTGCTGAAAAAGCTACGCAGCGAGCTCGCCCACGAACTGGGGAAAGAATAGATGCAGCACCACATCGGCACGGACATCATAGAAATCGAGCGCATCCGGCGGGCCATCGAGCGCTACGGGGAGCGTTTCCTCAACCGCGTTTACACCCGGGACGAGCTTGAGATTTACGGGCACCACGCCCACTCGCTGGCGGCCAGTTTCGCCAGCAAAGAAGCGGTGATGAAAGTGCTGGGCACCGGCAACCGCGGCGTGGCCTGGCGGGAAATAGAAACGCTTTACCACCCCACCGGCAAACCGCTCATCAGACTCAACGGCCGGGCGCAACAGGCGGCGGAAAAACTGGGGATAAAAGAGATAGACGTGAGCCTGTCACACTCAAAAGATAACGCCATCGCCACGGCGATTGGTTCTTGCTGAACAAAAACCCCCTCTTATCCCCCTTTGCTGAAGGGGGACGTCAATGCCCCAAAATGAAGCTTAACGGCTTTCATTTTTCCCACACCACTTCCCCGCCGATGATGGTCATTTCCACTTTAATGTCTTTTATCTCTTCCGGGGGGACGCGGGTGGGGTCGGCGCTTAAGATAATCATATCCGCCAGTTTGCCCGGCGCCAGCGAGCCTTTGATATTCTCCTCGAAAGAGGCGTAGGCGGCGTTGACCGTGTAAAGCGCCAGGGACTGCTCCGGCGTGATTTTTTCCTCCGGCAGCAAAGCCTGGCCGGACTCCGCCCGGCGGGTTACCGCGGCGTAAATACCGGTGAGGGGGTTATTCGGCACCACCGGCGCGTCCGAGCTGCCGGCCACCATCACACCCTTTTCCAGCGGTGTTTTAAGGCGGTAAAGCCAGGGAAGCTGGGATTCCGGCACCGTGGCCAGGTAGCGCTCGCCGCTGTAGTAGATAAACGGCGGCTGGGTAACGATAACCGCCCCTAATTTTTTCATCCGCTCCAAAAGAGCGGGGGGACATTCAGCGCAGTGTTCGATACGGTGCCGCTGCCCTGAAGCCGGAGAGTATTTAGCGGCATTTTCCAGCGCGGCAACAGCGGCCTCTACCGTGCTTTCCGCGATAGCGTGGACGGCTATCTGCCACCCCCGGCGGTGGCAATCCAGCACCAGCTCGTTCAGCTCCGCCGGCTCCGGCGTGACTTCCGGCATGATTTTCACCGCCCCCAGCTGCATCAGGCTATCCCCGGAACCGGTCTTGAGTCCCCTCTCCCGGAACTCCTCACGGTACGGCGCGCCGGCCATCATGGTGACGCGACTGCGCAGTTTGCGGTCGAGGACAAAGCCGCAGACCGTCTCCCAGCGGCCGGTATCATTACTGACGGTGGCCTCGGTAAAAGAGGTGATGCCGTAAGAAAGGAATACTTTATCGGCCTCCCCTACCGCCCGGTCCATTTCCCGGGGGGTGATGGGGGAGACAATTTTGGAGCGGACGTAGCCCAGCATATCGATAAGCGCGCCGTTGGGCTCGCCGGTGGCCAGGTCACGCTCGATGCGCCCGCCTTCCGGCTCCGGCGTGTCCCGGCCAATGCCCGCCAGCTCTAAAGCTTTGGAGTTAAGCACGCAGGCATGGAGGGAGCGGTGACTCAACACTACCGGGTGGTCCGGGGCGACCTCGTCCAGGTCGGCGCGGGTGGGGCAGCGCCGGCCTTCCAGGTAAAACTCGTTATAGTCCGTGCCGCTAATCCAGGCGCCGGGGGGTGTCTTTTCCGCTTTACGGCGTACCGTTTCTTTAATATCTTCTACTGAACGCACCGCCGCCGGAGAAAGGTCGATGCTCAAGAGCTTTCGCGCCAGGGAAAAGAGGTGAAGGTGGGCATCGTTAAAGCCGGGGACAAGCGTCCGGCCGCCGCAGTCGATAACCCTGGTGCCGCGGCCGGTCAGCCGCGCCGCTTCATCATTGCCGCCGGTAAAGAAAATAGCGTCGCCGGAGACCGCCGCCAGCTCCGCGCGGGGTCGGGCGGGGTCCATCGTGATAACGTTGGCGTTTTTCAGAATAAGGTCGGTAGGCATAACAGACTCTTTGACGGTGCCGGCTAATTACCAGTATACTACCTGTAAACACGGGCGACAAAGAAGATGGATAAAGCAGAACTGGCGGGGAAGCTGGCGGACTGGATTAAAGCCAGGGTTGACGCCGCCGGCGGCAAGGGGGTGGTTTTCGGGCTGAGCGGCGGCATCGATTCCGCGGTGGTGGCGGCGCTATGCGTCCGGGCTTTCCCGAAAAACAGCCTGGGGGTAATCATGCCCTGCCACAGCCTGGACGAGGACGAAAAACACGCCGGGCTGGCGGCGCAAAAGTTTGCCGTTCCCACCGAGACGGTTGCCCTGGACGGTATATTCGACGCTTATTTGAAAATATTGCCTGATTTTACGTCCGACCCGTCACTTACCCGGCTGGCACAGGCTAACCTTAAAGCCAGGCTGCGGATGACCGCCCTGTACTTTACCGCCAACCGGCGGCAATACCTGGTGGTAGGCTCCGGCAACCGCAGCGAGCTGACGGTAGGCTATTTCACCAAGCACGGCGATAGCGGCGTGGACCTGCTGCCGCTGGGCAACCTGGTAAAAAAAGAGGTCAGGGAGCTGGCGCGCTGCCTGGAAGTACCAACGGTCATCATCACTAAAGCGCCCTCGGCGGGGCTCTGGGCGGGGCAGACCGACGAAGCCGAAATGGGCTTTACCTATGAAGCACTGGACGAATATATCCTGACGGGCCGGGCGCCCGCCGACCTGAAAAAGCGCATCGAGGGGATGAGGGCGGCGGCCGCCCACAAATGCGCTACCCCGCCGGTGCCGGACTTCTAAAGGCTGGAGGCAAGATGACGGACGAAGAGCAGAAATTCAGAATACACTGGTCCTGGGGACTCCTGGGACTGCTGGGCATACTGGGCTGGATGCTGGAACAGCCGGTGTTCTACTGGTTCTTCGTCTTGTTCCTGCTCTTCCTGGAACCCTTGATCAGAAAAATCAAAAAGTAAGCCCCGGCTGCTTACCACAGCAACCATACGACCTTACAGCCGGTCATGCAAGCTTTTACGGTAGAACACGTGCTTCCAGCTGCCTCCCTTACGCCGCATCTCGATAATGCGCGGGATATACTTGAGCAGCGGCACCACCGGCAGGCATACGGAATATACCACCAGCTCCCACTGATGATGGATAAGCCAGCCGATGAACGGGAAACAGATAAAGGCCAGGCTATAGCTCAGGGTGGGGAAACGCGTAATCGCCATGCCCAGTAAGAAAACCCCGAGGAAAATGGGCGTGCCCCAGGGCATGAAATAGACCAGCACCCCGATGCAGGAAGCGCCGCCCCGCCCGCCCCGGAACCTGAGGAAGACCGGAAACCCGTGCCCCAGCACCACGGCCACGCCGGCAAACATCTCCACCAACAGCCCCGCGCCCAGCCAGTGCGCCACGGCCACCCCCAGGGCGCCCTTGCCGATATCCAATAGCAATACCAGCAGCCCTTCGGCGAAACCGACCTTGTAGAAAACATTCATCGCGCCCAGGTTGCGGCTGCCTACCTCGCGGATATCCACGCCCTTCCTTAAGCGGGCCATAATATAGGCGGTGGGAAAAGAGCCGATTATATAACCGGCCAGCAGAGAACCGATAATGATTACAATATTCAAAATTTTAGTCCTTAATATAACTAAAAATTGTACTAATATATTACACCATAAATCATGCCTCCGGTAAAAGGTGAAGCAATTCGTTGATGTGTGTTTGACACCTGCATCATAAAAACGGTAATCTGGAATCAGGCAGGAACCACCACAGGAGGACGGCATGAAGAAAGTCGCCGTGGTAGGCGTAGGCGAAACCAAGTTCACCGGCCCGCAGTTCAAGACTGAGGTCGAGCTTTTCGCCGAAGCCGCCACTGAAGCTATAACGGAATCCAACCTGAAGCCGCAGGACATCAAAGCGCTGTTCATCGGCAACGCCTTAGGGGACTTCGACGAAGGACAGGGGATGGTGCAGGCCTACGCCGCGGAGAATATCGGCTGCCTGTACGTACCCGCCAACCGCTACGAAGGCGCCTGCGCTTCCGCCAGCATCGCCATCCGGGACGCCTTCATGTGGGTGGCCTCCGGCTATTACGATATCGTCCTGGCCGGCGGCATCGAACGCGCCGCCACCATGGGCACTGGGCTGGCCACGCGCACCTTCGCCATGTTCAGCGACGCGCGCTACGAATACCCCGCCGGCGTTACCTTTCCGGCGGTCTTCGCCATGCTGACCCATCTCTACGCGGATAACTATAAAATACCCCTCCAGAAGCTCCGGGAGCAGATGGCGCGGGTCACCATGCAGTCGTACAGGCACGGGGCCATCAACCCCAAGGGGCAGTTCTACGGGAAGAACGCGGACATCAGCCTGGAAAAAGTGCTCAACAGCTTCGTGGTATGCTCCCCCCTCACCCTCCACGACTGCTGTCCCTTCTCCGACGGCGCCGCCGCGGTGGTGCTGGCCTCGGAAAGAGTGGCCAAAAAGCTCACGGACAAGCCCGTTTATCTTACCGGCGTGGGGCAGGCATCCTGCGGCCCGCTCGGCAACCAGAAGGAATATCTGCCCAGAATACGGGCGCGGGAAATATCCTCCCGGCAGGCCTACAAAATGGCCGGGAAAGAACCACAGGACATCGACCTGTGTGAGCTGCACGACTGCTTCAGCATCGCCAGCCTGATAGCGGCGGAGGGCCTGGGATTCTTCGAATACGGCAAGGCCGGGGAAGCCTGGGAAAAAGGGGAGGCGGACATCGGCGGGAAAGTGGCTATCAATCCCTCCGGCGGGCTCAAGTCCAAGGGGCACCCCATCGGGGCCACCGGCGCGGGGCAGGTCTATGAAATCACCAGGCAGCTGCGCGGCGAGGTGGAGCCCGGCCGCCAGGTGCCCGACGCCAGGACCGGCATGACGGATACCCTCGGCGGGGACGGCGGCACGCTGGTCAATATGATTTTCGAGAGGGGCTGGTAGAAATGGAACAGAAACTCTATTTCAAAGACTACAATGAAGCCCTGAAACAGAACCGGATACTCGGGCTGAAATGCCACTCCTGCGGCGCTTTGACCGTGCCGCCCAAGATGGCCTGCCGGCAGTGCGCCGGGTTCGACCTGGAGGTGACGGAGGTGAAGGGCAGCGGCAAGATAAAGACGTTCACCACCGTTTACGTGGCGGCGGAAGGGCGGGAAAGCGAAATACCCTATATTTTAGTAATGGTGGAACTGGACGAAGGGCCGTGGCTCATGGGCAACCTAGAGGGCATCGACCCCAAGACGGCCACCATGGCGCTAATCGGCCGGCCGGTGAAGATGGGCAATAAAATCTTTGCCGGGGATAAGTACTCCGCCGGCGAGGCCGCCCGGCCGGTCTTCAGTCTGGTGGAATAACGGGGGAAACTCCCTTTTATCCATTTTTACAAAAGAGCGACTATAGAACGGGTTGAACCAATAGTTTCGTCCCCCTTTTATAAAGGGGGATTGAGAGGGTTTTTAGAATCGTCTAAACATGGCAGATACGATAGTCAAGGCGGAAAAGGGAAACCAGCAGCGCGTCGATATCCCGGTAACCATCGACCGGGAGGAAGTGCTGCAAAGCCTGGGCAAGAACGAGCGCACCCGCGCCGCCATGGCCAAACACCTGGACGAGCTTATCACCCTGGCGCAGGCGGCGGTGAAAGCCCGGGGTATGTTCAAGGTCTCCTGCGTGGGGGGGCGGGGAGAGGACTGGGTGGAGATAGACGGGGTAAAAATTCACAGCCGGGTACTGGCGCAGAGCCTGGCCAGCACGGATACCGTTTTCCCCTACATTTTCACCGTCGGCAAAGAGCTGGACGAGCTGCCGGTATCGCCGAAAGACTATATGCGGTACTTCTGCCTGGAAGCCGTCAAGATGAACGCTTCATTACAGGCGGCGCATTATTTCATGGAATATATCCGGCAAAAGTGCCGCCTGCCGGAAATAACGCACCTCCACCCCGGCGAGTTTGCGGATTTGCCCATAGAGCAGCAGGTACCGCTGTTCTCTTTATTCCACGACACCGAGAAAGAAATAGGCGTCAAGCTCACATCCACCAAGACCATCCAGCCGATTAAGTCCGGTTCCGGCATCGTGTTTTCCAACGGCTCCAGCTTTGAAAGCTGCGCCCTTTGTTTACAGCCCCATTGCTCCGGGAGGCGCGTCCCCTACAGCCCGAAACTGGCGGCGCAGTTCGGGCTAAAAACAAAAATAACAAAATGACCGAAGTTTTTTCCAGGCATTTGAGATTGGAGTCCGTGGCCAACTTCCGCGATATCGGGGGATACCGGGCGCGCGGGGGGAAAACAGTGGCCTGGCGCCGCGTTTTCCGCAGCGGCGAGTTCTCCAGGATTAATGATAAAGACTTCAAGCGGGTGGTAGAGGAGCTGGGACTGGCATCCGTGGTGGACCTGAGGAGCAGCCTGGAGGTGGAAAGCCACGGCCTGGGACCGCTGAAAGAGGCCGGGCTCAAGTACCGGAATATCTCTTTCATGCCGGAAGGCGGCGACCCCGCCGCCAACGAGCGGCGCTTTAACGGGATTACCAACCTGGGCGATTTTTACCTGTACCTGGTACAGGAAAAGACCTTTAACGCGCGCCTTATCGAGGCGCTGGAGATAATCGCCGCTCCGGAGAACCACCCCCTCGTCTTTCACTGCGCCATCGGCAAAGACCGCACCGGCATCCTGGCGGCGGTGCTTTTAGACCTCCTGGGCGTGGAGAAAACGGATATCATCGAGGACTATGCCCTGTCCGGCCCTTACATGGCAGAGCTTATACAGCACTTCAACCGGGAGCAGTCGACAGCGCCCACCCGCCCGCCGATACCCGATGTCTTCTGGGGCGCCGTGCCGGAATCCATGTCCCTGTTCCTGTCCAGCCTCTACCGCGACTACGGCTCCGGCGAGGGCTACCTGAAAGCGCAGGGGGCGGACCCGTCACTGAAGCAGCGGCTGGAAGACGCCCTGCTAATCTAACCGGAATTTGTATGGTCGAACAACTATCCCGTCTCATCGAGTTTGAAGGCGTGCTCAATTTCCGCGACCTCGGTGGGTACCAGGCGCGCGGGGGGAAAACGGTGGCGTGGCGGCGTATTTTCCGCAGCGGCGAAATGCACCTGATGACGGACGCGGACACCGCCCGGTTTAAAGAGGAGCTACAGATCAAGACGGTTATCGACCTGCGGAGCGCGCGGCGGGTGGCGCTGACGGGCAGCGGGCGGGTGCGGGAGACCGGGGCCGAATACCATAACCTGCCGTTCAGCATGATTGTCGAGGGGGACATAGACAGCCAGGTGCTGGAGCGCTTTTCCAGCGCCGGAGAAATATACTACTACCGGATACGCCTGAAGGAATACGCGCAGAGACTGCTGACAGCCCTGGAAATAATCGCCGCCGCCGGGAACTACCCGCTGGTGTTCCACTGCAACGCCGGTAAAGACCGCTCCGGCATGCTGGCGGCCGTTTTACTGGGGGCGCTGGGCGTGGCGGATGAAGACATTATCCGGGACTACACGCTGACCGCGCCTTTCATGAAAGCGTTCATCGCCCGGTGGGACGCCGACCCGGCCACGGCGGATGTTCACCGGAATATACCGGCATACCAGAAAAAAGCCGACGCGGCGTCCATGGCGCTGCTGCTCAACATGATTAAAAAGGACTACGGCTCGGTGGCGGACTACCTGGCAATACAGGGGGCGGAGACGTCCCTCGTTTCCCGGCTGGAAGAAGCGCTGCTGGTCTAGCGGAACATTATCTGCATCATGGTGACGTCCAGCAGCCGCCCGAACTTCTTCCCCACCTCTTTCATCACCCCGATGTCTTTGTAGCCCAGTGATTTAGCCAGCTTGATGCTGACCGCGTTTTCCGTGGCAATCCTGGCGATGGCGGTATGGAGTCCGGCTGCCTTGCCCGCCTTCAGGATAGCTACCGAGAGCTTGCGGCCGAGCCCCAGGTGCATGTGCCCTTCCCGGATATACACCGAGACTTCCGCCGTAATGGAATAGGCGCAGCGGTCCGACCATTCGCTCATGGACGCCCAGCCGACGATTAGGTCGCCCTCCTGCGCCACCAAAATGGGATACTTGGGGCCGTGCTGGTCAAACCAGACCCTTTGTTCCTCCACCGTCTTGCCGGCGGTATCGAAGGTGGCGGTGGTGTGCAGGACCGCCTGGTTATAAATCTCCGTGATGGCCAACAGGTCCCTGATTTCCGCTTTGCGAATGGTAAACATCAGACCTCCTTCAAGATATGGCGGGCGATGGTCAGCCGCATGATTTCCGAGGTTCCTTCATAGATTTCCGTAATCCGGGCGTCGCGGCAATAGCGCTCCAGCGGGTAGTCCCGGGTATAGCCGTAGCCGCCATGAATTTGTAGCGCTTTGGAGGTGACGCAAGCGGACATTTCCGAGGCGAAGAGCTTGGCCATGGCCGCCTCTTTAACGAAGGGCCGCCCGGCATCGCAGAGAAAGGCGGCGCGGCGGGTCAAAAGGCGGGCGGCGTCTAGCTGCGTGGCCATGTCCGCCAACTGCCACTGGATACCCTGGAAATCAGCCAATGCCTGCCCGAACTGCTTGCGCTCCCGGGCGTAGCCCAAAGCCGCCTCGTAAGCGGCGCGGGAAATACCCACCGCCTCCGCGCCGACGGTGACCCGGCTGACGTCCAGCGCTTCCAGGGCGATTTTCAGTCCCTGCCCTTCCGCGCCCAGCCGGCTTTCTTCCGGTACGAAGCAGTCCTCGAAGACCAACTCGGTGGAGATGAAGCCGTGCAGCCCCATCTTTTCTTCCCGCTTGCCCACGGTAAGACCGGGGGTGTTTTTATCCAGCACGAAGGCGGTAATGCCTTTGCCCCTTAAAGCTTTATCCGTGACGGCGAACACCACCACCATGCCGGCCTGCTCCCCGATGCTGATGAACAGCTTGCCGCCGCTGATAACGTAGCCGCCGTTCTTTTTCACGGCCGCGGTCTGCATCCCGGAGGGGTCGGAGCCGGCGCCGGACTCGGTAAGGGCGAAGCAGGCCATCTCGCCGGCGGCGTGGCGGGGCAGGTATTTTTGCTTTTGCGCTTCCGTGCCGAAGCGCATCACCGGCACGATAGCCAGGGAAAGGCTGACCCGCAAATAGTTGTCCACGGCGGCGGAGGCATGGGCCAGCTCCTCGACGGCGATGCAGAGCTCCGTTTCCCCCTTGCCGCTGCCGCCGTAGGCTTCCGGTATGGTCAGGCCGAAAAGCCCCAGCTCCGCCATTTTCCCCACCTCCGCCGCCGGGTAGGCGTCAGCCTTGTCGATGCGGGCGGCGGCGGGCGCGATTTCTCTAGCGGCGAAGTCCCGGAGGGTGGTCTGCAACAGCTTTTGCTCTTCCGTCAGTTCAAAGTCCATGGTTAACCTATCCTATACTAGACTATACTATATAAAAAGGCGGGGAGATTACCACGTCGCTACGCTCCTTGCCATGGCATTATAATTTTACCCGTTTTTTAGTCGCTCTATCATTGCACGGGCGGCGCGGCGGGGAGTCGTTTTACCCTGTAAAATGGCTTCCACCAGCTTTTCCAGGGAGTCGCCGGTATCAAGGGACTGTATCATGTCTTTAAGCTGTCCCTTGATGGTCTCCAGCAGCTCCAGCTTCACCCTTTCCCGCCGGCGCTCCAGCAGTTCGCCGCTGTTTTGGAGGTAATCACGGTGTTTCATCAAGGCGGCGGACAGCTCTTTTATTCCTTTATCGTTAACCGCCTCGGTCAAGACCAGGGGTACCGGCCAACCGCTTTCAGGGCGGGGGCGCATCGCCAGCATCGCCTCCAAATCGGTCTTGAGTCGGTCGGCGCCTTCCTTATCGGCCTTGTTGACGGCGATAACGTCCGCCGACTCCAGGATGCCGGCTTTCATCGCCTGGATTTCATCACCGGCGCCGGGAGCGAGCACCAGCAGCGTGGTGTCCGCCGCTTTAACGATATCCAGCTCCACCTGCCCCGACCCCACCGTCTCCACCAGGATAACGTCCTTGCCCAAGGCGTCCATGACCCGCGCCGCGCCGATGGCCGCTTTAGCCAGCCCCCCCACCCAGCCCCGGGTGGCCAGGGAGCGGATGAACACGGCGGGGTCGGCGGCATGGCGCTGCATGCGTATGCGGTCCCCCAGCAAAGCCCCGCCGGTCAGGGCGGAGGTGGGGTCGATAGCGATGACGCCCACAGACATTTTTTTCCCGCGGAACGAGGCTATAAGGCAGTCCGTCAGCGTGCTCTTGCCCACGCCGGGCGCGCCGGTCACGCCTATGATATAGGCCCGCCCCGTGTGAGGGTACAGGCTTTCCATCTCCGCGAAAGCGTCCGGGCTTTCATCCTCGATGAGGGTGATAAGGCGGGCGGCGGCGGGGACGTCACCTTTCAATACTTTAGCGGCGAGGCTCATGGTAAATAAGAGTATAGCAGGGAAAAGTGACAGGAAACAAGATACAAGATACAAGGGACAAGGAGATATTAAAGAATAAAAGGAAATACTAAATCCTAAGCTCTAAATCCTAAACAATATCGAAAAACGAAGGTTTTAAACATCAAACGATTTAAATTTTGTCCCGGTTCACTGCGTTCACCGGGATGCCGTGTGGGGTTAAGAAGCGACACAAAAATTAAAGACACACCTAAAAAAGGAAAGATGGGATAACCGACCTCACCCCCTTAAGTTCCCCCTCTCCGTCGACGGAGAGGGGGCTAGGAGGAGAGGTCAGTAACAATAACCAAATGAAAAAGGGAAAGGGGGCAATTGTTTTTTTTATTTTTTTGTTAAGGTCCACGTACGATTTGCAGCTAAGTAATTGTTTTTTGTTTTATGTTAAGCAGGTGGAAGGGGGTAGTAAACAGTAAACAGTAAACAGTTAACAGTAAACAGTAAACAGTTAATAGTTTACAGTTAATAGTTTACTGTAGACAGTATAGGGGGTAAGGGGGAGAAAAGGAAGGGGAGGATGACGCGGGGGAGGCATGGCAATCAAAAAACACAGATAAAAAATGAAAAGAGAGGGAGAAGTAAAAACCCCCTGTGTCCCCTTCCGATTCACTACGTTCATACGGAATCTGCGACTTTACGAAAGGGGAAGAGATGGCAGCTACGGGTAATCACAATTTTCCGCATCCATTCACTCCACCTTGTCATTCTTTTAACAAATGACTTAGAATGTAGTGACCGCCGGACAGTCCGTTACGCAAAGGAGTAATAACACCGTGGTTGATTCGCCGAGAAAATTCGTCGTGCCGCAGCAGCCCATTCCCCCGGAAGAAATAAAGGAGACCTGCAATACCGATGTCGTGGTGGTGGGAGCGGGGGCATCCGGCAAGTCCGCCGCGCTTTCCGCCGCCCAGGCGGGCGCCAAGGTCATCCAGATAGACAAGCACGTCACCTACCGCTGGGGCGGGGGCATGGTCGGCGCTATAGATAGTCGACTCCAGAAAAAACTGGGAGTAAAGGTGGACAAGGACGAGGTCTGCCTCGACCTGATGAAGTGGTGCGGCAACAAGCCGGACCAGCGCCTCTACCGCGTCTGGGCGGACCACAGCGGCGCCATCATGGACTGGCTGATGGATATCACGGACGCCGCCGGCATCAAGACCCTCCCCTCCCAGTGGCCCCGCCGCGGGGACTACCATCCGGAAACCGAATATTACAAGGACTACCCGGTGGCGCATATCCACTCGGACGGCATAGTCAAGGGGCTGTGCCACAAGCTGGCGCTGGATATCGTGCAGGACCTGGCCATAAAGCTCGGGGTGGACCTGCGCTACCAGACACCGGCAGTGCAGCTAATCCGGCAGGGCAACGGCCGGGTGACCGGGGTCATCGCCAAAAACAAGGCGGGCGGCTATATCCAGCTTAACGCGCGCAAGGCGGTCATCCTCTGCACCGGCGACTACGGCAACAACCCGTGGATGATGGAAAAGTGGTGCGCCCCGGCCGCGGAGGTGGCGCGCCGGCATAATATCTACATGACCCGCAACGACGACCTGCTGGCCGCCAAAGAGCCTTTGAACGTGGGCGACGGGCACCAGATGGGGATGCTGGTGGGCGCCCTGATGGAACCGGGACCCCACGCCCCGATGTCCCACGCCACGGTAGGCCCCTCCGGCGCCAACGCCTTCCTGCGGGTGAATATCGACGGGGAGCGGTTCGAGAACGAGGACGTGCCCGCCCAGAGCAGCGCCAACTCGCTGGTGCGGCAGCCCGGCCAGCGGGTGTGGCAGGTATTCGACAGCAAATGGGAAAAGGAAATCAGGCATATGGGGGTGGGGCTGGGCACCTTTAACGAAGCCAACGACATGGTGCGGGGCAGGGTGGAGGAGCTGTGCCTCAAAGCGGACACCATCGAAGGGCTGGCCCGGAAAATGGAAGTGCCCGCGGCAGCTTTTAAAGCTACAGTAACAAGAAATAATATGTTGGCGAGAGCCGGGAAAGATACAGACTACGGCAAACGCGCCGACCGCCTGACCACCGTGGAAAAACCGCCGTTCTACGCCGGCATCATCGAGCAGCATATCCTGGTGGTGCTGGGGGGGCTGATAACCAACCCGCAGTTCCAGCCGCTGGACGCGGACCGTAAAGTAATCCCCGGGCTTTACCTGGCCGGCAATACCGTGGGCAACCGGTTCGCGGTAGACTACCCCACCATGTGCGCCGGTCTGAGCCACGGGTTCGCCTGGCTTTCCGGTCGGTTCACCGGCTTGAGCGCCGCGGCGGAGCAGGGGTAGGAGAGTAAGTAGTTAGTGGCAAGATACAAGGAGATATTAAAGAATAAAAAGGAAATACTAATTCCTAAGCTCTAAATCCTAAACAATATCGAAAAACGAAGGTTTTAAACATCAAACGATTTAAATTTTGTCCCGATTCACTTAGTTCATCGGGATACCGCATGAGTTAAGAGAATCAGTATTTAGTGATTACCGGTAACTTCCCAGAGGAGGCACACATGGACGTTAAAGAGCTGGAAAAACGCTTGCAGGCGATGGAAGACCTGGAGGCTATCAAACAGATGCACCAGGAATACATGCTGTGCCTGGATAATATCCAGTTCACCAAAGCGCTGGACTTTTTCACGGACGACGCGGAGGTGGAGGTACGCCACTCCGGCGTGATGAAGGGCCGGGAGAACTACTCCAGAATATACACGGGAACCCTGGCCATGCGCAAAGAGCGCCATGACGGGCACCTCGTGGCCCAGCCGAACGTTACCGTGAACGGGGATACGGCCAAAGGGCACTGGATTGTCTACATGTTCTTTTCCGTCCCTACCATACAATGGGTGCAAGGCCGGCATGACTGCGAGTACCGGAAAGTAAACGGGGTATGGAAGTTCAGCAAGCTGAAGTTCGCGCGGACGCTGGCTTCCCAGCCGGAGCTATATCCCTAAAGCGATTTATGCCCGGCCAGCCGTCTTTCCAGCTCCAGCCCCTCAGCTAAAGGCAGGTCCAGGCCGCGCCAGACCGCCTGCTTGGCGGCGCGCACGGCGCGGGAATCATACGACTGTATTTTTTTGGCGAGTTTTGCCGCTTCCTCATACAGGGCGGGGCGGGGCATGATACGGTTGACCAGCTTTAGCTTGAGAGCCTCCCTGGCGTCAATCCAGCGGCCGCTCATGAGTATCTCCAGCGCCGCCGCCTGCCCGATAGCCCGGGGTAAAGTCTGGCTCCCCCCCGCCGCCGGTATAATGCCCAGTCCCGGCTCCGGCAGCCCGAAGCGGGCGTCATCCGAGGCCAGGCGGATATCACAGCAGAGGGACATCTCGATGCCGGAGCCCAGCACGTAGCCGTGCATGGCGGCGATGACCGGCTGCGCCACGCTTAAAAACCGACCCCAGATATCGCGCTCAAAGCGCGCCTGCCGGGCGAAAACGGGGGGAGGGGCGGTCAAAAACTCGGTGAGGTCAGCGCCGGCGCAGAAGGCCTTTTCCCCGGCGCCTTTCAGTATCACCACATCCACCTCGCTATCGTCCTTGATAGCGCCCAGGACCTCATAAAGCTCGTCCCGCATCCTGACGCTGTAGGCGTTCAGGGCTTTGGGGCGGTTGAGGGTAATCCAGGCGATGCCGTCCTGTTTTTCATAGATAATAACTTCAAAATCGCTCATACATCTTCCCCAGATAATAGTAGCAGTCCGGGCACGCCCCCTGTCAAGTGACGGCGGCAAGTTTTTTACTCCACCCCTGTATTGTAGTAATATTATGGGATACCGGGGAAAGCCGGAGATATTCCCCAGCTACCCGGCGCTGCCGCAAAAGTAAAAGATTGGCGGGGTAAAACATGGCCGACGATAGAGTGCTGGTTTTGGCCGGGGCGCACCCGGACGATGAGTCATTCGGGGTGGGGGGGACGCTGGCGCAGTACGCCGCGGACGGCGTGAAGGTCTATTATATCTGCGCCACGCGGGGGGAAGTGGGCGAGGTGGAGCCGGAAATGCTCAAGGGCTACGAGTCCATCGCCGATTTGCGCACGCACGAGCTGGAATGCGCCGGGAAAGCGCTCGGCCTGACCGGGGTTATTTACCTGGGCTACCGCGACTCCGGCATGGCGGGGACAGCGGACAACAAGCACCCGCAGGCTTTGGCCGCCGCCCCGCTCGACGAGGCGGCCGGGCGCATCGTGAAAATATTACGTAAACTCAAGCCGCAGGTGGTGATCACCTTCGACCCCATCGGCGGCTATCATCACCCCGACCATATCGCCATACACCAGGCCACGGTCAAGGCGTTCCAGGCCGCCGCTGACGCGGCGCAGTACCCGGAGGCGGGGCCTCCCTACCGGCCGCAGAAGCTTTACTACCACGTTTTCCCGCACCGCTGGCTCAAGTTCACGGTAAGGGTGATGACGCTGCTGGGGCGGGATATGCACCACTTCGGGAAGAACCGGGACATAGACCTGGCAGAGATGACCCAGGAAGAGTTCCCGGTGCACGCCGTCGTCCGCCTGAAGAAGCCGGCCAACGAGATGCGGGCCAGGGCCGCGGCCTGCCACGCCAGCCAGATGGGGGGCGGCGGCCCGCGCGGGCGGGGCCTGATGGGCGTCATCAACCGGCTGCTGGGGCAAAAGGACTCATTTATGCGGGGCTACCCGCCGGTCAAGGGACGCCGTAAAGAGAAGGACTTGTTCGAGGGGGTAGTGTGAACAACAACCTGTTTGGTTTTACACCATCCGCTCATGGTGAGTGAGCGACTTTGTCGCCATCCCGCACCGATTCGTACCTCATCCGGTGTCCCGCATGACCATAGGGAATCGGGACATGACGAAGGAATCGGGACCTGTCGAACCATAGCGGGACAACTTCACCCTTCGACGAGCTCAGGGTGAGCGGATAATTGCGTTGTGATATGCGCCCCGCTCATGGTGAGCTTGCCTGCCCTTCATAGCTTCAGCGTAGTAGGGTCGAACCATAGCGGGACAACTTCACCCTTCGACGAGCTCAGGGTGAGCGGAGAATTGTGTTGTGATATGCGCCCCGCTCATGGTGAGCTTGCCTGCCCTTCATAGCTTCAGCGTAGTAGGGTCGAACCATAACGGGACAACTTCACCCTTCGACGAGCTCAGGGTGAGCGGTGTAAAAACACTCCCTCGCCCTACTCCCCCTTATAATCCGGTTGGCGTTTTTCCAGGTAGGACTTTATCCCCTCGGTGCGGTCGGTGGTGGTGTGCAGCAGAAAATAGAGGTCGGCCTCCAGCCTCAAGCCCTGCTCCAGCGTCATATCCATGCCCTTGATAATAGCTTCCTTGAGATACCTTAAAGCGAGCGGGCCCTTGGCGGCGATGGTCGCCGCCAGCTTTTGGGCCTCCCCGGCCAGCTCCCCGGCGGGAAAGACGTTACTCACCAGCCCTATTTCCAGCGCCGGCGCGGCGGTTATCGCATCCGCGGTCAGGAGCATTTCCAAAGCTTTCCCCCGGCCCACGATGCGCGGCAGACGCTGGGTGCCGCCGTCCCCCGGAAGAAGGCCCCCCGCCACCTGTGGCAGTCCCAGGCGCGCCGTGTCCGCGGCAATCCTGATATCCGCGCTCAAAGCTATTTCCAGTCCCAGCCCCATTGCGTCCCCGTTGATAGCGGCGATAACCGGCCGGTCGATAGCGGCTACCGCCGCAGCAGGCTTGCAGTCCTCATTCAGCCCCGCCTCCCCGCCCAGAGAAAAAGCGTCCCCCGCCCCGGTCAGCACCACCACATAAATGTCTGCGTCATCCCTGATTTGGCCGCAGGCTTCCACCAGGGCGATGGCAAGCTCATTATCAATAGCGTTGCCCCGGGCGGGACGGTTCAGCGTGATGACAGCTATATGCTCTTTTTTGGAGAATATTACCGGTGCTGCTGGCATTTCAAATTACCTCAAAGTAATCTTAAACCGCCGCGCGCGGGAACGTCAAGCGGGGCGGCTCAAGCCGGTTGTATTAATTGTAATAGTATAACTAGTATATTGTTTACAATGTTGACCATTTTTCCCGGCGGCCCGTATAATAAGAGACACCGGAGAATTTCCCTGAAGGAGTTAAAAAATGGCTGGAGGATACATCGGCAAACTTTTGTTCGTGGACCTTACCACCGGGAATATTAAAGAAGAGACCCCGGCGGATGAGCTATACCGTGATTTCATCGGGGGGTACGGGGTGGGCGCCCGCATACTGTACAGTCGGCAAAAGGGCGGCGTCGACCCGCTGGGACCGGAGAACACGCTGGGCGTGATTACCGGCCCCCTGACCGGCTCCCCTGCCCCGATGGGCTGCCGCTACGCGGTGGTGGGCAAATCACCGCTG
This sequence comes from Dehalococcoidales bacterium, assembly GCA_041652735.1. Taxonomy (NCBI): domain Bacteria; kingdom Bacillati; phylum Chloroflexota; class Dehalococcoidia; order Dehalococcoidales; species Dehalococcoidales bacterium. The sequence goes on from JBAZGT010000001.1 coordinate 129,596, forward strand.
ACAGGAGGGTGGGGAGACGCCAACTGCGGCTCGGACTTCGGGCCGCACCTGAAATTCGCCGGGTATGACGGCGTTTTCTTTACCGGCATCGCGCCCAAGCCGGTGTATTTGTTTATCGATAACGGCCAGGCCTCGCTGCGGGACGCCGCCCACCTCTGGGGCAAGAGCACCTTCGAGACGGACGATATCCTCAAAGGGGAAATCGGCAATGCGGCCAGAGTTATGTCAATCGGCCCGGCGGGGGAGAAGCTGTCCCTCATCGCGGGCATCATCACCAATAAGGGGTCGGCGGCGGGGCGTTCCGGGCTGGGGGCGGTGATGGGCTCCAAAAAGCTGAAAGCGATAGCGGTGGCCGGTACCGGAAAAGTGCCGCTGGCCGACCCGGCAGCCGTGGAAAAACTGAGGAAAGAATACCTGCCGGCTTTCCAGGGGCACGGCCTGCACATCAACGGCACGGTGGGCCATGCCGATAGCTCCGCGCACAGCGGGGACTCGCCGGTGAAAAACTGGGGCGGGGTGGGAGTCGTCGATATGCCGGACGTGTCCGGCCTGCATATAAACGTTTTTAACGCCAACCTGACCAGCCGGGGCGGCTGCTGGCATTGCCCGGTGGCCTGTCACGGCCGACTCAACCAGGGGCCAGGCGAATATAAGTATCCCGCCGGCACCAAGCGGCCGGAGTACGAGACCGCCGCCGCCTTCGGGGCGATGTGCCTGAACACGGACGCCGAGGCCATCACCATGGCCAACCACATCTGCAACTATTACGGCGTGGACACCATTTCCACGGGCACGACGATAGCGTTCGCGATGGAGTGCTACGAACACGGTATTATCACGAAAAAAGACACGGACGGCATCGAGCTAAAGTGGGGCGACCACCGCGCCATGATTGCCATGACCGAGAAGCTGGCCAGGCGCGAAGGCTTCGGCGATGTGCTGGCGGACGGCGTGAAAAAAGCGGCGGAGAGAATCGGCAAGGGCGCGGCGGACTTTGCCGTACACATCGGCGGGCAGGAGCTGGGGCTGCACGACCCCAAGTTTGATTTTCCCGCCTTTGCCGGCACGCCAACCTCGGCCAAATACGCCGTGGACGCCGCCCCCGGCCGCCATACCGGCGGCTTCGGGCCGACGCACTATTCCTGGCTGGTGATAAACGCCGCCGGCTTGTGCCTGCACATCAACACGGTAGTGAACGGCGCCAAGTTCGCCACCGATTTCCTGGCCGCCGTGACCGGCTGGGACAGGCCGCTGGAGGAGATTTTAAGATGCGGGGCGCGCATCGGCGCGATGCGGCATGTCTTTACCCTGCGGGAGGGGGACAACCCGCTGCTGCGTAAAGTCCATGGCCGCATCACCGGCCGCCCGCCGCAAAAGGAAGGACCGCTGGCCGGCGTTACCACCGACCACGAGGCGCAGGTTTACTGGAACCTGGGCGCGCTGGACTGGGACAGGGTGACGGCCAAACCCAGCCAACAGAAGCTGCTGGAGCTGGGACTGGATGACGTGGCGGCGGAACTCTGGCCGCCCAAACAGAAACCGGGGCGTTAGCCCCGGCTGAGAACAGGTCAATATTAAAGGAAAAGGAAACTTATAGTTTCTCCAGGATATCCGTCATCCTGATGCACAGGGTCTCCGTCAGCCCCACCAGCGTTTTCTGCTGGGGCGCGGAGAGGCAGTCCATCACCTGCCTGGCCCGGGCATCGCCTTTGTTCTGGTTGTTCTTCACGTACGCCAGGCCGGCGGCGGTGACGCAGATATGGGTTACGCGGCGGTCTTTGCTGGAAAAGTCCCGGACGATAAAACCTTCTTTTTCCAGGTTGTCCACAATCTTGGTCACGCTGTGCTTGGAGCGGAACATCATTTCCGCCAGGTGGGTGGGGGTGGAAGAACCGCCGGTGCAGACGAGGTGGTACATCGCCATACCGTGCAGGGGGCTGATATCGTCCTTTTTCATGGTGATTTCACAGTACCGGCTGATAATATCGGAGAATTTCACGCACAGCCAGAAGTTGACCTCCCGGACCTGGGCGGCAACTTCTTCGATTTCTGAGGAAACCGGATTGTTTACAGCTCTGTTTCTTTTCTTCGGCATAGTTTCCCCGACCTTTCCGCAGGTATCTTTTAGTAATACCAGACTGATTTTACCATAAAGTGTTTAGAAATACACCTGCCGTCCGTCAAAATGAACTCAAAGATTGAAAACCAAAGCTCAAAACCATAACCTGAAAGGGAAAACAGTATAACATGGCTACTATTTTCAGTTTACAAGCTTTCCCGTCACTTTTTCAAACGCTTTTCAATAACGCCCAGCTGCCGGAAAAAGGTGAAAGTATCCGCCACGTCCCAGTGCTCGGCGATTTTACCGCCCCGCACGCGGAAGATATCCACCACATCATAGTCCAGCGGCGCGCCGTCCGGCTCCTTCTCCAGCCAGTCCCCGCCGGAATGCGTCCCGGTGGTGCGGCTGAAGGCCATCACGATATCGCCGTCCGCCGCCATTTTCTGCAAAGTATACCTGAAGTCCGGCACCGCCCGGAAAATTACCTCAAAAAACTCGATAAAGCCGGCCTTGCCCTGCGGGCAGTCCTGGTTATGCTGAATATAGTCGTCCCGCATGTACTCGTCCAGCCGGGTAAGGTCGTGACGGATGAACACGTCATCATAGAACCGGGCGACCACTTTCTTGTTTTTACGGGTCTTGTCCGCCATTACAGCCTCCGGTTTTTTAGCTAGGATACGGTGGTGCCGCCGTCGATGGCCAGGCACTGGCCGGTGATGAAAGAGGCGGCGTCCGAGCAAAACCAGACTACCGCTTCCGCCATGTCCTCCGGGTGGGCGACGCGGCGGAGGGGAATCATGTCCACCATATGTTTTTTCACCTCCGGCGTGGTGCCGGTGAGGTACTCGAAAAGCAGCGTGTTGTCCGTGGGGCCGGGCATGATGGTATTGACCCGCACGTTAAAAGCGGCGGCTTCCAGCGCGGCGTTCTTGGTCAGGCCGTTCAGCCCGGCCTTGCTGGCCATGTAAGCGCAGAAGCCCGGCACCGCGTTGAGCGCGCCGATAGACGAAGTGTTGACGATGACGCCGTATTTCTGTTTGAACATCTGCCTCATCTCATATTTCAGGCAGAGAAAGACGCCCTTAAGGTTGATATCCAGGGTGCGGTCCCAGATTTCCTCCGGGCAGTCCACGATGTTCACCACCGGCACGCGCTTGCCGTCCGGCCCGATGCCGGCGTTATTGAAAGCGAAGTCCAGCCGACCGTAAAGGCTGACGGCCTTGTCCACCATGGCCTCCACCTGGGCGGCATTGGAGACATCGCATTTCACGAAAGACGCCTCGCCGCCGGCATCCTTAATCAGCTTTACCGTTGCTTCCGCGCCCTTGATATTGGCGTCCGTCACCACGATAACTTTAGCCCCCTCCCGCGCGAAAATCTGCGCCCCCACCCGGCCGATGCCGGAAGCCGCGCCGGTAACCAGGGCTACCTTGCCGTCAAACTGTTTCTTCACCAAAAGCTCCTTTGCTCCGCCGGCTTTAGCGCCGCCGCATTGATATACATATTATACATTATAAATACATGATTTTCCGGTCCAGCGCAAATTTCCGACATTTTGGTATATAATAACACGAAAGGGTTTTATCCACCCGTATCTTTCAAACGCCGCTATAACGCAGTAAGCAAGGAGGCCGTCAGTGTTACTGGAAAACAGGGTAGCCATTGTGACCGGGGGGACCAAGGGGATGGGCAAAGCGATAGCGCTCAAGTTTGCCGGGGAGGGGTGCGACGTGGTGGTGACCAGCCGCCACCTGGCGGAGGCTCAGCAAACGGCTAAAGAAATAGAGGCGCTGGGGCGGCGGGCCCTGGGGCTGCAGGCGGATATCTCCAAAAGCGCGGAAGTGGATGACATGGTGGCGCAGACCATCAGGAAATTCCAGAAAATAGATATCCTGGTGAACAACGCGGGGGGGATAGACGTAAAGGGCGGGGACACCACGGACGCCACCGAGGCGGACTGGGACCATGTCCTGGACGTTAACCTCAAGGGGACTTTCCTGTGCTGCATGGCAGTTATTCCTTACATGAAAAAGCAGCAGTACGGCAAGATTATCAACCTTTCCTCCATGGGGGCGGTGCATCCGGCGGTATCCGTGCTGCACTACCACGCGGCCAAGGCCGGGGTGCTGGGGCTGACTATCAATCTGGCTTTCGAGCTGGCGCCGCAAAACATCTACTGCAACGCCATCGTGCCGGGGCCCGTCGAGACGCCGTTCTGGGACTCCCTGCAAGAGCCGGGACCGGCCAGGGACGCGTTTTTCGCGGCCTTGTGCAAGAAAGAGGTACCGCTGGGGCGGATGGGCAAACCGGAGGATATAGCCGGGCCGGCCCTGTTCCTGGCGTCCGGCCTGTCCGACTACGTTACCGGGCAGATTATCTACGCAGCCGGCGGCCAGCCCCTGAACTCGCACGCGGCCACTTTCCTTTCCACGCCGCAGTCGTGATAAATACCGCTTAAGACACTAACGGAGGCGATATGAAAAAGGCAAGAGTCGTTAACCAGCGTATCGACGACGAAATATTAATGAAAAAACGCCGGGAGGAGCTGGACAGGTGGCCCACCGGCCGGGAAGTGGACTTCGAGGAGGCAGTGGCTTTCCAGAAAAGCCTGCCGGACAGCAAGGTCTGGTGGAAAGTGATGGTGAAGCTGCGCGAGGAAGGCCGCATGAGCGTTTTCCCCCGCGCCGGCACCCCTATACTGGAAAAAATGATCGAGCTCTGCCAGGGACTGCGGGACTCCGGCGTGGTGCTTATCCCGGTGACCACGGACAGCTATACCCGCCACGGGCAGTATGAAAAAGTCCAGGGCATTTTGGACGAGTGCAACCGCACCGGCCAGGCGCTCCTGAACGGCTACCCCATCATCAACCAGGGGGTGAAAAACACCCGCAAGCTGGTGGAAAGCGTGGACGCGGCTTTCAGTCCGCGGGGCGCGGGCGGGGAAATCGCCATCGCTTCCGGGCTGACCACCCTGGAGGGGGGGCTGGAGTTCATCACCTGGGCCAGCTACTCCAAGAAAATGACCATCCGGGAGCTGGTGGAGAAATGGCAGAACAGCACCCGGCTGGCCGGCTGGTACGCGGACCGGGGGGTGATACTCTGCACGGACCTGCACGGCTGGCTGCCCGGCGCGCCCGTCCCGCTGAGCGTGAACATCGTGTGCCTGATTATCCAGGCGCTGACGGCGGCGGAGCAGGGGCAGAAAGCGGTCTACCCGCTGGTGCACTGCATGGGCAACATGGCGCAGGACATGGCCTGGATAAAGCTGGCCCCGCGGCTGATAAGGGAATACCTGGACAAATTCGGCTACAAAGACTGCATGATAACCGGCTGCTGCCCCGCCCAGACGCCCCTTTTCCCGGTCGCTCAGGACATGGGAGGGGCGTTCGCTTACCTTAACTACATCGCCATGGTGGGGGCGCTTTCCAAGAGCAACGCCACCGATTTGAGAAGCATCGACGAGGGGGCGGGGGTGCCGACCAAAGATACCAACGCCGTGAGCTACCGCTCCGCCAGGTGGATTTTCGACGTCATCCGCGAGCAAAAAATCGATATCAATATCAAGGACGTGGAAACCGAGATGAGGCTGACCGAGATGGAGGTCAAGGCGATATTCTACAAAATCCTGGACCTCGGCGACGGCGACGTGGTGGACGGCACCATCAAAGCGGTGGAGGCCGGCGTGCTGGACTCGCCGTGGTGCCCCAATATCACCGTCAAGGACAAGGTGCTGGGCGTGAGGGACGCGCACGGCGCCTGCCGCTACCTGGAGTTCGGCAACCTGCCCATACCCAAACCCGCCCGGGATTTCCACCGCCAGAAAATAGCGGAACGGGAGAAAATAGAAGGGAAAAAGGCGGACTACCATACCGCGGTACGTGACCTGTGGAGCATGAGCAAGGGGAAAATAGTGGGGCTGCCGCCGTATGACAAGTAATATACGCTTATGTCATCCTGAGCAGAGCGAAGGATCCGGCGGCGGCGGGGCTATAGCCGCCCCACCCCGGGATTCTTCGGTCGTAAACTCCCTCAGCATGACAGCTGGAGAATACTTTAAAGGAGAGCCATGGAAAGAGTACCGACAGTCATCACCGGCACGGTGGGGATGGACGCGCACGTCATCGGCACCAAGGTATTGTCCCGCGCGCTGAAAGACGCCGGCTTCAAGGTAGTGGAGCTGGGCATGCAGGTATCCCCGGAGGAGTTTATCAGCGTGGCGCAGGAGACCAGGGCGGACGCCATCCTGATGACCTCCCTCTACGGCATGGCGGAGCTGGACCTGAAAGACTTTAATGAAAAACGTATGGAGGCGGGGCTGGGGGACGTTCTCCTCTACATCGGCGGGAACCTGGTCATAGGCCGGTACGACCCCAAGGAGGTGGAGCCGCGGTTCAAGAAGCTGGGGTTCGACCGGGTGTACCCGCCGGAGACGGACACGGAAAAGGGCATCGAGGACTTGAAAAACGACCTCAAGGCGAAGGGAAAGATGTAAGGATAATAACCAAACGCCAAGATACCAAGACCAAGCCCCACCCCTTTTCCCCCCTTTTTTATTTGAGTTTTTCTTTGGTGTCTGTATCTTGTATCTTGGTTTTTACCGGGTGCCATGGATAACATTAAGCTGTTAATCGACTTCGGCAGCACCTACACCAAGGTGGCGGCCATAGACCTGGACAAAGTGGCGATAGCGGCCACCGCCCGGGTGCCCTCCACCGTGGACACGGACATCACCCTGGGGCTGGAAAAAGCCCTGGAGGAAATCAGCGCCCAAACCGGCATCGGCGGTCCGGAGAAAAAGAACTCGCTGGCCTGCTCCAGCGCGGCGGGGGGCCTGCGCATGGTCTGCACCGGCTTCGTGCCGGAGCTTACCAGCAAGGCGGCCAGTCACGCGGCCCTGGGGGCGGGGGCTAAAGTCATCGGTTGCTACTCCTACAAGCTGACCAGCCGGGAAATCAGTGAAATTGAAAATACAGCGCCGGACATCCTGCTGCTTTGCGGCGGCACGGACGGCGGCGATGACGCGGTCATCATCCATAACGCCAAAATGCTGGCGCGGACGGGTGAGAAAATCGGTAATATCATCGTGGCGGGGAATAAATCCGCCTACGATGAAATCGATGCCGCTTTCAAAAACAGCCAAAAGCGCGTTATCTATACCAAAAACGTCATGCCGGAAATAGGCGTGCTGGACACCGCGCCGTGCAATAAAGAGATACGGGACATTTTCATCAACAACATCATCCGGGCCAAAGGCATTTCCCGGGCGCGGGACATCGTGGGGGAGGTAATCATGCCCACGCCTTCGGCGGTGCTGGAAGCCGCCAAACTTTTAGCCGAAGGATGCGAAGGCGAGCCCGGCTTCGGCGAGCTGATGGTCGTCGACCCCGGCGGCGCCACCACCGACGTCCACTCCATCGCCGGGGGCAACCCGTCCTCCGGCAGCGTGGCCATGGTCAATACCCTGCCCGAGCCCTACGTGAAACGCACGGTGGAGGGCAACCTCGGGCTGAAGCATAATATCGATAGCTTGAGTGAATTTACCCGCGGCAAAAAGCTGCCGCCGGACTTTACCGCCGCCTGCCGCTCCTTTCATGAAGGCCGGCTGCCGCGTACTCCCGCGGAAATAGCCTGCCATGAGCTTTTGTCCCGGGTGGCGGTGGAGGTAGCGGTAAACCAGCACGCGGGGCGCATCGAGAAAATATACGGGCCAACCGGCGAGATGCTGCTCCAGCACGGCAAAGACCTGACCGGCATCAAGACGGTCATCGGCACCGGGGGGCCGGTTATCTTCGCCGCCGACCCCCGCCGGATTCTGGAAGGCGTTTTGTTCCAGCCGGAAAACCCGCTAATCCTTAAGCCCAAAAACCCGCGCCTTTTACTCGATGCGCAATACATCCTTTACGCGGTGGGGCTTTTGAGCCAGGCGGAGCCGAAAAAGGCGCTGCAACTTGCCAAGAAGTACCTCGAGCAAATATAGTATTGGTGTGTCATCCTGATCGCAGCGAAGGATACCGGGGCGGACGTACTTACCCCACCCCTCCCCGAGATTCCTCAGTCGCTTCGCTCCTTCAGAATGACAGGGTTGACTATTATGGAAAAAATGCTGGGACACCTCCGCGCCCTGGACCTGACCGATGACAAGGGATTTCTCTGCGGGAAAATCCTGGCCGACCTCGGCGTGAACGTGATCAAGGTGGAAAGACCGGGCGGCGACCCTTCCCGCAATATCGGGGGGTTCCGGGGCGGCGCGCCGGACCCGCAGCAAAGCCTGTACTGGTTCGCCTACAACTCCAATAAAAAAGGCGTCACGCTGGACATCGAAAAGTCGCGGGGACGCGAGATTTTTAAAAAGCTGGCCGCCGCCGCCGACTTCATCATAGAGTCGTTCCCGCCGGGCTATCTGGACGGGCTGGGCATCGGCTATGACGCCATCAGCCAAATTTACCCTAAAGTCATCTGGGCGTCCATCACGCCCTTCGGGACGGAAGCGCCCTACCGCGACTTCAAGGGGCCGGACATCGTGGTCATGGGCATGAGCGGCACGCTCTACCAGACCGGCGAAAGCGACGGCCCCCCCGTCCATATCAGCCTGTCCCAGGCCTGTCTCCACGCCGGGGCGGACGCCGCCGCGGGCTGCATGGTGGCTTACCACCACCGGGAAAAGACGGGCGAGGGGCAGCGGGTGGACGTGTCCATGCAGCAGAGCGCCGCCTGGTTCCAGGCCAACGCCATCCCCTCCTACGAGCTTAACGGGACTATTTTAAAGCGCGCCGGGGCTTTCCGGGCGGGGACGAGCAGCCAGGTGGGGCAGCGGCAGGTCTGGCGCTGTAAAGACGGCTACCTGTTTTTCAACGTTATAGGGGGGAGGACGGGGGCCAAGACCTTAAGCGCCCTGGCGGCCTGGATGGACGAGGAAAAGATGGCGACCGATTTCCTGCTGCGCCTGGACTGGGACAGCTTCGACATGTTCACGGTAACGCAGGAAACAATGGACAAGATTGCCAACCCCATCAGCGCTTTCTTTTTAAAGCACACGCGGCAGGAGCTTTTAAAGGGGGCGGTGCCGCGGGGCGTTTCCCTGGGGCCTTTATCCAGCATGCAGGACCTGCTGGAAGACCCCTGCCTTAAAGAGCGCGGCTACTGGACGCAGATAGAGCACCCGGAGCTGGGCGCCAGCCTCACCTACCCCAAAGAGTTCGTGAGGGCGTCAGAGACGGACTGCGCCACGCATTGCCGCGCCCCCCTCACCGGGGAGCATAACGGAGAGGTGTATAAAGAAATAGGGCTTTCCGAAAAAGAACTGGATGAGCTGAAAATTGCTCGGGTTATTTAGTGTCCGGCTGGATATAATTATCAAAGCGGCAGATGCCGCTCACCCTGAGCCTGTCGAAGGGTGAGAAAATAAGCGCCAACCTCATGGTTCGACAAGCTCACCATGAGCGGGTAATAAAAACGGGAACGGAAAGATTAAACATGGAAAAAAGAGCGGGCGTTTTCAGCGGACTGAAAATACTGTCCTACTCCTGGGCGGTGGTAGGCCCGCTGACGATGAAGTTTTTCGCCGACCACGGCGCAACGGTGATACGCATCGAAACCAGCCTGCGCCCCTGCACCATGCGCTCGTCCGCGCCCTATAAAGACAACCGGCCGGGGCTGAACCGGGGCGGCTATTTTACCTATTTCAACGGCAATATTTTGAGTTTTACCCTTAACATGAACCACCCCAAAGCGGCGGAAATCTCCAAAAAGCTGGTGGGGTGGTGCGATGTCTTCATGGAAAACTACACCCCCGGCGTCATCGAAAAATGGGGGCTGGACTACGAAAACCTGAAAAAGATAAAACCGGACGTCATCATGCTGCGGCAGAGCGGCTACGGCTCCACGGGGCTTTATAAAAACCTGCCGGCCTTCGGGATGGTGCTGGTGCCCATCGCCGGGCTGCCCAACTTTATCGGCTGGCCGGGCAAAGAGCCGCTGCCGGTGGGCGTAAGCGCCTACACGGACTGCATCAGCCCCCGCTATGCCGCCGCCGCCCTGATTGCCGCCCTGGACTACCGAAAAAGGACGGGCAAAGGGCAGCTCCTGGACATATCACAATTCGAGTCGGCCATATCCTTCATCCTGCCCGGCGTGCTGGAATACAGCGCCAACGGCCGGGAGCCGGAAAGAATCGGCAACGCTTCCCCCTGTGCCGCCCCCCACGGGGTCTATCCCTGTAAAGGCAGCGACCGCTGGTGTACCATCGCCGTGACTACCGACGAGGAATGGGCGAATTTCTGTAGTGAAATCGGGCAGCCCGGACTGGTGAGCGACCCCTGGTTCGATACCCTGGAAAACAGGAAGGAGAACGAGGACGCGCTTAATAAAATAGTCGGCGACTGGACGGTTAATCTTACCCCGGAAGAGGTCATGTCCCGGCTGCAGTCGGCGGGGGTGGCGGCGGGGGTGGTGGCAAACGCCGCCGATGTTTACCGCGACCCCCAGCTGCGGCAGCGCAATATCTACTGGCCGATGCAGCACGCCGAGATGGGGGAGTTCACCCACCTGGGGCAGAGCTTCCAGCTTTCCAAGACGCCGGCCAAAGCGTACTCGCCGGCGCCCTTACTGGGCGAGCACACGGAGCAAATCTGCACGGAGATGCTGGGCATGACGGACGAAGAGTTCGTCGGCCTGATGCAGGAGGGTTTATTTGAATAGAGGATATGGCATCCCCGCTCATCCAGAGCTTGTCGAAGGAGAGCGGGAATCCCGCGGGGGTGGGGGGGCTTGCTGCTTGACACTTGATACTTAAATAATGTCATCCTGAGCGTAGCGAAGGATACCGGGGCGGGGAGGTTTTCCCCCACCCCACCGAGATTCTTCAGTCGCTTCGCTCCTTCAGAATGACAAATATATTGGAGGCGCAAAATGCTTAAGTTTGAAAAGGCCGGGGAATTTAAGGACGTTATTTACGAGCGCAGCGGCTACGTGGCGCGCATTACCCTGAACGACCCCGATACCATGAACACCGGCGTCAAGGACTTCTGGAAGGCGCTGGACGTGGTGGAGGAGGCAGACGACATCAAGGTGCTGGTTATCAAGGGGGCGGGAAGGGCTTTAGCCGCCGGCGCCCCCCTGCACGAGGTGGGGTTCGTTTACGGGTGGAAAAACCCCAAGCCCGGCGAGAAAGCGCCCAAGACCCCCATCCGCCACCGCATCAAGTTCGACAGGAAGCTCTTTTACGAATGCGCCCAGAAGCTGCTCAATTTCCCCAAGATAACGGTGGTGCAGGCCCACGGCTTCCTGCTGGGCGCGTCCATGGACATGTACATGCTCTGCGACTTCATCGTGGGGGCGGAGGACTGCAAGTTCGGCGAGATAGAAGTGCGGCTGGGCATTCCCCAGATGACCATTACCCCCATGATGATACTGCGCGTCGGCCTGACCAACGCCCTGGATATGTGCCTGACCGGGCGCATGATGGACGGCAAGGAAGCCGCCCGCATCGGGCTCATCAACCGGGCGGTGCCGCCGGACAAGCTGGAGGAAGAGGTCAACCGCTACGCCGAAGGCTTCAGCAAATTCCCCTTCGACGGTATCGCGCTGGGCAAGACCTCCAAGCAGATGGTCTATGACATGATGGGCATCACCAGCGGCCTGTCCAATCACTTCCTGGCGCATACCATGGGCACCAACATCCACTTCGAGGAGGACGAGTTCAACTTCTTCAAAGCGCGGCGGGACATGGGCGTGCGGGACGCGATACACGCGCGGAATAAACTGTACGAGCAGCTGGATAAATAATGGAATTAACGGTACACCGTTTACCGCTGGGGAAAAGGGGCGGGGTCTGTTAACCGTCGACTGTAAACTTATTGCTATTTGATTTCTCCTAAAAAGGAGGCATATATGGCTTACCCGCTGGAAGGCATCAAGGTACTGGACTTCAGCATCGCCGTGGCGGCGCCGTTCGGCGGGACGATGCTGGCGGACATGGGCGCGGAGGTCATCAAGGTGGAAAGGGTGCAGGGGGAAGCCACGCGGCTGGGACTGCCCGCCGGCATCGACGATATGCTGGACACCAGCGAGGCGGGGAAAACGCCGGATAAAGCGGACTGGATGGCGTTCAACCGCGGCAAGAAAGACCTGGCCGTGGATATAAGGTCGGAACAGGGTCGGGAAATCGTCCTGAAGCTGGCCAAAGAAGCGGACGTCATCCTCCAGAGCTTCCGCCCCGGGGTGGCGGACAGGCTGGGCATCGGCTACGAGGCCATAGCCAAAATCAATCCCAAAATCATTTACTGCTCCTTCTCCGGCTACGGGGAAACGGGGCCGGTGGCCCACCGCGCCGGCGGGGATATGTGGAGCCAGGCGATGTCCGGGCTGGTCAGCGTCCTGGGCTTCCGGGGAGGGGCGCCGCAAATGCTGCCCGTGCCCGCCTGCGACCACCTGGGCGGGGTACTGGTGGCTTACGCGGTGATGACCGCTTTATTCGTCCGGGAGCGGACGGGCGCCGGGCAATCGCTTACGGTAAATAACCTGGACGCGGCCATGTATCTCCAGTTCTCCGGCTTCGCCAAATACCTGACCGACGGCGATATGCCTTACAAGCTGGGCAGGAGCTATGAAGCCCCGCCCTTCGGGCCCTTCCGCGCCAAAGACGGGGACGTTTTAACCATATTCGGCAACGGGCCGATGTGGCCCTCTTTCTGCAAGGTGGTGGGGGTGGAGCAGCTGGCCGACGACCCCCGTTACAATACCGATGCAGCGCGGCGGGAAAACCGCGAGGAAATAGGCCGGCTGCTGGATGAGGCGTTCAGCCGGAAGACCCGCGCCGAATGGGCGCAGATATTCCGGGACGCCAGGATGCGCTGCGACCCCTGCCTGACTTATGAAGAGATTTGCGCCCATCCCCAGGTGGCCGCCAACGATATGATTTATACCACCAAACACCCCACCCGCGGCGAGATTAAAATGCTGGGGCTGCCGGTAAAGCTCCAGCAGACCCCCGGTAAGCCGCAGGGGCCTTCCCCGCTGCTGGGAGAGCACACGGCAGAAATCCTGCTCAGGCTGGGTTATGGACCCAACGACATCGCCGGTATGGAAGCGCAGGGCATCATCAAGACCGTAAAAAAGAAGTAGTTACTCCCTGGTGACGGTCATCAGCAGGTAATAGTCCCCGTGGGCGATGGTCTGGCCGGCCACCGGGTAAGGCTCCAGCGTATAGCTGGCCGTAAATCCGTGCGCCAGGGACTGGTCGGTCACGCCGCTGCCCGTTATCGTAAAGATAATGATATTTTTATCCCCGGCATAGTCGATTATCCCCCGGCACTTGGCTACCCCCTCCCAGACGCAGGTATTGCCGGTAGCGCAGCGGCTGTCCCCGTTCACTTCTTCAAAGGTAATTTTCAGGTCCGTCCCTTTGATGGCGATGGTCTGGCCGATGGGCAAAGTGAACTGCTCGCCCAGGGAAGCGGAAAGCCCGCCGGGGCCGCAGGATGCCGCCGCCAGCGGTATCACGGAGATAACCAAAATACCCAATAAGGCAAAAACCTTTTTCATCGTCTTTAGCCCTCCCAGGCTACATGCTATCATGCCCGGCAACCGGTACTTATGCCTTTTGTCACATTCTTCAGGACTTTTCCGGTTTTTCCAATACGATACGGGCGTCCACCGCCATGGCGGAGTCCTTATAGGCGAATACCGGGTTAAGGTCGATTTCCTTGATTTCCGGCGTTTTGTCCACCAGTTCGGAGACTTTCAGCAAAACGTCCACCAGCGACGGTATATGCGCCGGCTCCTGCCCGCGGTAGCCGTTCAGCAGCGCGTAACCCCTGATTTCTTTTATCATCTCTTCAGCGTCATACCGGGAGACGGGAATCAGCCGGAAGGCGACGTCTTTCAGGACCTCCACGAAGATGCCGCCCAGCCCGAACATGATAACCGGCCCGAACTGCGCGTCCCGGGACATGCCGATAATGATTTCAATGCCCGGCCGCGCCATGCTCTGCACGGACACGCCCTCTATTTTAGCTTTAGGGTATTTGGCGCGGACGGAAGCCATGATATCCCGGTAGGCCTGGCGGACATCCGCCGCGCTTTTAAGTCCTGTTTTCACGCCGCCGGCATCGCTTTTATGGGTGATTTCCGGCGATGCTATCTTCAAAACCACCGGAAAGCCTATTTCCGCGGAGACGGCCGCCGCCTCTTTTTGCGACGCCGCCAGCCTGGTGGCCACGGTTTTAATGCCGGCCGCCTGCATGATTTGCTTGGCTTCTATCTCCGTCAGGATATCCCGGCCCTGCTTTTGCAGGTCTTTTATCATACTGTTTATTTTGTTCATGTTTACCCCCGGTTATTTACCACGGCGGCGTTTTTCACGCGCCGCCGCACCCCCCATATCCCGCCGGCTGCCTCTTGAGCAGGTATTAACGGGGAATACATTAGCATTATAACTGCGGGCGGGGCGGGATATCAAAAAAGGGGGTAGGGCATCAGCCCCGGTGAAACACCCATGCCCGGCCGCTTTGCGTAAAAAAGGGCAAGGTCAAAAAGACGTTAACACATTACTAAAATATTTTGGCGGGTCATGCCGTCACTGCGTACCTCAGGCTGATAAAGCCCTTGTTTTGGTAAAACAGTTGTGCTATTATCGGGGGTGAGGCGAGAGATGACAACGGAGAAAGTTAAAGCACTGGAATTGGCTATCGGCCAGATAGAAAAGCGGTTCGGCAAAGGCTCCATCATGAAACTGGGGGAGTCCTCCGGCCTGCCGCCGATTGAAGCCATTCCCACCGGCTCGCTGGCTTTAGACCTTGCCCTCGGTATTGGAGGGATACCGAGAGGACGTATCACGGAGATATTCGGACCCGAATCATCGGGAAAAACTACCCTGGCGCAGCATATCATTGCCGAAGCACAAAAAACAGGTGGAACGGTTGCCTATATAGATGCGGAACACGCCCTTGACCCGACCTACGCCGCCAACTGCGGCGTCAAAGTGGATGAGTTGCTTATTTCACAACCGGACACCGGCGAACAAGCCCTGGAAATCACGGAAGCGCTGGTAAGGAGCAGCGCCGTCGACGCCATCATCATCGATAGCGTGGCGGCTCTGGTACCCCGGGCGGAAATCGAAGGGGACATGGGTGACCCGCAGATGGGCTTACAGGCCCGTCTCATGTCGCAGGCCCTGCGCAAACTGGCGGGGGCCATCGGAAAATCAGGCACGGCGGTTATTTTCATCAACCAGCTCAGAGAGAAAGTTGGTATCGTCTTCGGTAATCCGGAGGTGACGACCGGAGGCCGGGCGCTCAAGTTCTACAGCTCGATAAGAATAGAGCTCCGCCGCGCCGAGACCATCAAACAGGGCAATGAAGCAATCGGCAGTCATGTTAAAGCCAAGGTAGTAAAGAATAAAGTTGCGCCTCCTTTCCGCAGCGCCGAGTTCGACATCATGTTCGACCACGGCATCAGCAAAGAGGGCAACATCCTTGATATAGGTATAGAATACGGTCTCATCAACAAAGCCGGCGCCTTTTTCTCTTACGGGGACACCCGCCTCGGACAGGGCAGGGAGAGTGCCAAGCAGTATTTGCGGCAAAATCCCGAGCTCAAAAAGGAAATTGAAGACAAAATCAGAGCTTCAGCCGGCGCTGCCCATTCCGCATCTGCGGAAGAAGATTAAAGCCATTCGGCTGGATAAGCCAACCGATAGCACGGAAAGATAAGGCTGAGGCAGACGCTTCAGCCTTTTGTGTTTTTAGATAGAGAAATTAACCGATGAGCAAGATAACCGGACTTAAACCGGGCAAGACCCGTGAAAAGCGCATCAACGTTATCCTGGACGGAAAACCGGCCATTGCCCTGCTGGCGGAAACAGTCCTGAAAGCGGGCTTACAGGTGGGGCAAGAGCTTACGGAGAGCAGTCTGGAAGCTCTGGCCGGGCTGGACCGTTGCCAGCGCTGCCGCAACGCCGCCGTCCGTTTCCTGGCCTACCGCCCGCGCTCCGAGGCGGAAATCAGGCAGCGTTTACTGCGCCGCGGCTTCCCCGATGCTGAAATTGAAAAAACCGTTGCCCGGCTTAAAGAGCAGGGACTTATTGACGATATTGCCTTTGCGCATTTCTGGAGAGACAACCGGCAGGAGTTCAGCCCGCGCAGCCGGCGCCTGACGGAGCTGGAGCTGAAGCGCAAAGGGCTTTCTACGGAAGCCATCGAACAGGCCGTCAGTCACATCGACGACCATGAAAGCGCCTACCAGGCGGCATTAGCCAGGGCGCGCCGCCTTTCTACAGAGGACTACCGGGACTTCCGCCAGCGCCTGGGGGGATTTTTAGGGCGGCGGGGATTCAGCTACGGCGTAATCGATGAAACAACGAAGCGACTCTGGCGGGAGCGCCATCAAATACCGGAAGACAACCGCAGCCTGAAAGCGGTTACATAAATATAAAATCTACAAACTTTAAATAAGGAGGAGTGCAGTGGATGCAGGTTTAGTATACCTTGCAATTGGTTTTGCCTTCATCATAGGTATCATACTAGGCATCGGGGGATTTTTCCTGTTCCGCCGTGTGTTCATCAACCGCCAGATACGGCAAGCGGAAAGAAAAGCGGTCAAGATGGTCTCCGAAGCCAGAGATGAAGCCAAGGAGCTATTACAGCAGGCGCAGGAGGAATCCAAACGCACCAAGACTTCCGCCGAGAACGAGTACCGCGAGCGGCGGACCGAGGTGCAGCGGCAGGAAAACCGCTTGAACCAGAAATCAGAAACACTGGACCGCAAGCTGGAAAGCGTGGAGCAGCGCGACCGCAACCTGATTAACAAGGAAAAAGAAATAGACGCCGTCCGCGCCCAGGTGGTGGAGCTCAAGGACAAGCAATTGAAGCAGATGGAGATTGTCTCCGGCATGTCCAGCGCGGAAGCCCGGCAGACTTTGCTGGACGCCATGGAAGTGGAGATGCAGCAGGAAGCCTCAAGGCGGCTGCACCAGTGGGAAAACAAGCTCAAGGAAGAGTCCGCGGTAAAAGCCCAGGAAATACTGGCGCTGGCCATACAGCGCAGCGCCTCGGAAATAGTGGCGGAGACCACGGTATCCGTCGTACCTATTCCCAACGACGAGATGAAGGGGAGGCTTATCGGGCGGGAGGGGCGCAATATCCGGGCGCTGGAACAGGCCACCGGGGTCGACCTCATCATCGACGATACGCCGGAAGCGGTAACGATATCCAGCTTCGACCCCGTCCGCCGGGAAATAGCCCGCGTGGCTTTGAACCGGCTGGTGCTGGACGGGCGCATCCACCCGGCCCGCATCGAGGAAATGGCCGCCCGCGCCAAAACGGAAGTGGAAGAGGAAATCCAAAAAGCCGGGGAGCAGGCGGCGCAGCAGCTCGGCGTGCAGCTGCATCCGGAGCTGATAAAACTTTTGGGCCGGCTCAAGTTCCGTACCAGCTACGGCCAGAACGCCCTGGATCACAGCACCGAGGTGGCCTACATGGCCGGCATGATCGCCTCGGAAATCGGCGCTAACGTCAACACCGCCAAGAAGGTCGGGCTTTTGCATGATATCGGCAAGGCGGTTGACCGCGAGGTTGAAGGCACTCACGCCGCTATCGGCGCCGACCTCGTCAAGCAATGGGATAAAAATATTGATGTCTATAAAGGCGTCTCCGAGCACCACATGGAGACCAGCGATACCAGCATCTGGGGCTATATCGCCTCGGCGGCTGACGCTATCAGCAGCGCCCGTCCCGGCGCCCGCCGCGAGTCCATGGAAAACTACCTCAAGCGGCTCAAGGCGCTGGAGGACATCGCTGACAGCTTCAAGGGCGTGGAGAAGTCCTACGCCATCCAGGCCGGGCGCGAGGTGCGCATCCTGGTGAAGCCGGAAACTATCGATGATCTGGGCGCCATGAGGCTGGCGCGGGACATCGTGAAAAAGATAGAAGAGACCCTGGACTATCCGGGTCAGATAAAGGTCACCGTGCTGCGGGAGACCCGCGCCGTGGACTACGCCAAATAGAAAAGCATATGTCATTGCGAGGAGTGCAGCGACGAAGCAATCTCATTGAGTTGTCATTCTGAGCGCAGCGAAGAATCCCGGGGAGGAGGGAAAATAAGTAACCCTCGCCCTCCGGCCCGCAATGGCAGTAGAATCTTGTCATTCCAGCGAAAGTAGTATACCCCGTATGCCAATCGGGGCTGGAATCCAGGCGGCGGGGGTGGGGATAAACAAAAATAATATGAACATACTGGCTATCGGAGACATCGTAGGGCGGCCGGGGCGGCAGGTGGTACATCACTACCTGCGCGGCCTGCGCAAGCAATATAAAATCGACTTTATCATGGCCAACGGCGAGAATACCGCCGGCGGCTTCGGGCTGACCTCCAGCACGGCGCGGGAGCTGCTGGACGACGGCATTAATATCCTGACCTCCGGCAACCATATCTTCGCCCAGAAAGAGATAATCCCCTTCCTGGACACGGATATGCCCGTCATCAGGCCGCTGAACTATCCCGAAGGCGTGCCGGGGCGGGGCTACCGCGTCATGGGCAAGGTGCTGGTAATCAACCTGATAGGCCGGGTCTTCATGAATGCCTACGATTGCCCCTTCCGCACCATGGACCGGCTGCTGGCGGAGCTTAAGGACAGGCCCCCCGTTATCATCATCGATTTTCACGCGGAAGCCACCTCGGAAAAGGTGGCCCTGGGGCGCTATCTGGACGGGCGGGTAAGCGCCGTGCTGGGCACGCACACTCACGTGGGTACCACCGATATGCGGATTTTAAAGGGCGGCACCGCCTACGTTACCGATATCGGCATGACCGGCCCGACCGATTCAGTCATCGGGGACGACGCCGATGCTGTCCTCCAGCGTTTCCTCACCCAGATGCCGTACCACCTTTCCGTGGGCAAGGGCAAACCGGAGCTGAACGCCGTTATCGTGGAAATCGACGAAAGCAGCGGCAAGGCCACCGGCATCGAACGCATCCGCCGGGAGATGGACGAAACATGAGCCTGGTTGACCTCCATATCCACTCCACCGCCTCCGACGGCAAATTAGCGCCGGAAGCTATCGTGAGCAAGGCGGCGGCGCTGGGGCTGAAGGTCATTTCCCTCACCGACCATGATTCCATCGCCGGTATAGCCCCGGCTTTAGAAGCGCTAAAAAAATATCCCGGCCTGACCCTCATCCCCGGCGTGGAAATCAGCACCGATTTGCCCGACGGCGAGGCGCATATCCTGGGCTATTTCATTGACTACACCGACCCCGTTTTTGAGCAAGAGCTGCTGAAATTCCGCGAATCGCGGACGGGGCGGGGACGCAAAATGGTGGAAAAGCTGGCTGCTTTAGGCATCGATATCGACTGGAGCCGGGTGCAGGAAATAGCCGGGGACGGCGCTATCGGCCGGCCGCACGTAGCGCGGGCGATGCTGGAAAAGGGATACATAGCCACCTTCGAGGAAGCTTTCGATAAGTACATCGGCCACGGCGCTCCGGCCTACGTGGAGCGGGAAAAGATGACGCCGCAGGAAGCGGTAGCTCTAATCGTACGCTCCAGGGGCCTGCCGGTGCTGGCGCACCCCTTCACCGTCAAAGACCCGGAGGCGATGGTGCGGCAGCTAAAGCCGGCCGGGCTGGTAGGTATAGAAGTCTATTATAAGGACAACACCCCGGAACGGACGGTAAACACCCGGCAGCTGGCGGAAAAGTACGGGCTGATAGCCACCGGCGGCACGGACTACCACGGCCTGGAAAACGCCGGAGAGGTGATGATGGGCGGGGTGAAAGTGCCTATGGCCGCCGCGGAGGCACTGATGAAGATGGCGGGGCGTTAACTATAATCCTCCGCTTGCGATTCTCCTGCCGGGCTGTTTTTCCCTCCGGTAAACCCATTGAAGCTATAGAATCACCCTTCGACAAGTCCCGATTCCTGCGTCATATCCCGATTCCCTATGGTCATGCGGTACACCGGATGAGGTACGAATCGGTGCGGGATGGCGACAAAGTCGCTCACTCAGGGTGAGCGGATTATTTTTATTCCCCCAAATTCCACATCAACGGGAAAATATATTATAATTATGGCAAAGAAATCTTGCTGAAGGAGATCGATGGATATCTGGCTTAAATTCGTGATACTGGTAGCCGCCGCCTACCTGGTAGGTGCGATGCCGCTGTCCTACCTCGCCGGGCGGTCGCGCGGCATAGACCTGCGCAAACAGGGCACCCAGCAGGTGGGCGGGGGCAATCTCTGGCGGACCACCTCCCGCGCCCTCGGCCTGTCTATCGGCATTTTCGACTTCTTCAAAGGCATGATGATGATCATCATCGCCTGGAGGGTGGGGCTGGACCCCGGCCTCCAGTTCGCGGTAGGCCTGGCCACGGTGGCCGGCCACAACTGGCCGGTCTTTCTCCGCTTCCACGGGGGGCGGGGCATCGCCACCAGCCTGGGCATTATCATCATCCTGCCGATGCTCAATACCGACGAGATAACCACCTGGCCGCTGGTAATCTTTTTCACCGTGGGGGTGGCCGGGCTCGTTATCGCGCGGCGCACGCCCGTGCCCATACTTTTAGGTCTGATTTCCCTGCCTGTAACCAGTAAAGTGGTGGACGACCCGCCGTCGCTTACCTTCGCCTACCTGGCGTTGCTGCTGATTATCGTCATCAAACGCCTCACCGCCCAGAAGTCCAGCGAGAAAATCCAGACCGGCATGGGGCGCGTCCTCTGGAACCGCCTGCTCTTCGACCGGGATATCCGGGACCGGAGCGCCTGGGTGCACCGGGAACTGCCCCCCAAGAAGGAAAGCGGGGCATGACGGAGCCGGGACCTTTACGGTGCGCCACCCACCCGGACGTTGAAACCAACCTGCGCTGCGGCAAGTGCGGCAAACTTATATGCCCCCGCTGCCTGGTGCAAACGCCGGTGGGGGCCAGGTGCCGGGACTGCGCTAAAATAAAAAGACTGCCCACCTACCGTCTTTCTTCCGCTTACTACCTGCGCGCCACCGGCGCGGCGCTGGGGGCGGCGGCGGTTATCGGAGTGGGGTGGGGTTTAATTACCGGCCTCTTTTCTTTCATCTATCTCAACCTGATTCTGGCCGCCGGGGTAGGCTATGCCATCGCGGAGATAACCGGCCTGGCGGTCAACCGCAAGCGGGGCCTGCCGCTGGCGATAATCGGCTCCGCCGGGGTGTTCTTCTGCTACCTGGTCAATATCTTTACCTTCGGGCGGATACCGGGATTAGGGCTGGGACTGCTGCTGGATATCATCGCCGTGGCGGTAGCCGTTTCCACGGCCGTCAGCCGCCTGCGTTAAAGCTTAAACAAATATGAAATTAGATATAGCTACACTTGATAATTCCAAAACTTGATAGTATAGTTAAACAGATGCCTGCGCTTACCATAGAAATGACAAAAATAGTCATCGGGCCCGAGGCTTCCCGGCTACTGACGCAAATCAGCCATTTTCTCGCCAGCAAGGACATCCCCGCGTTCATCGTCGGCGGATTGGTGCGGGATATGCTGCTGGGACGCGATACGGCGGATATAGACATCGCGGTGGACGCGGATGCGCCGGCGGTTGCCCGGGAGGCCGCCGCGTGCCTCGGGGGCGCCTATGTAGAGCTCGATGACGTGAACCGCATCGGCCGGGTAGTCTTGCCCGAAAATAAATGGCAGGTGGACTTTACCACTTTGCAGGGCGATATAACGCAGGACCTGGCCCGGCGCGATTTTACCATAGACGCCATGGCGGCGGCGCTGGACAAAAGCTTAAAAACCATTACCGTCAATGATATTATCGACCCGTTTAACGGTCGGCAAGACCTTGACCGCCGCCTCATCCGGGCGGTGAGCGACAGCGTTTTCACCTCCGACCCCGCCCGCCTGATGCGCGCCGCGCGCCTGGCCGCGGAGCTAGGTTTCGATATCGAGGAAGGCACCGAAAAACTGATTGTAAACAACAGCCATCTGGTGACCGGGGTCGCCGGAGAGCGCATCCGCGAAGAGCTGCTGCGCCTGCTGGCTTTGCCCGGCGCCGCCGGGCGTCTTTTTTACCTGGACCGGCTGGGTTTGCTTACCGCCCTTTTCCCGGAGCTGGAGCCGGCCCGGGGCGTCGAACAGCCGAAACTGCATGTCTGGGACGTGTTCGACCATTCAATACAGACCGTGGCCGCCGTTGAGTTCGTGCTGCGGGAGTCCGGCTGCGATTTCGCCGGGGAAGACGCGCTGGCGGCCGTACCGTGGTCGGATAAACTCCGCCGCCACTTCGACCGCGAAATAAGCCGCGGCAGCACCGGCCGCACCATGCTCAAGCTGGCGGCGCTTTTACATGATATAGCCAAGCCGCAGACCCGCACCGTGGACGGAGAGCGCACCCGGTTCCTGGGGCACCCGGACCAGGGCGCCGCCGCGGCCGCGGCAATTATGACACGGCTGCGCTTCAGTAAGCGTGAAATACAGCTGGTAGCGCTGTTAATTAAATACCACCTCCGCCCCACCCAGATGAGCCACGAGGGCCTGCCTACCGCGCGGGCGGTCTACCGCTTTTTCCGCGATACCGGGGAGGTGGGCATCGACCTGCTTTACCTGTGCCTGGCCGACCACCTGGCGGCGCGGGGGAACACCCTGGACATGGCCGGGTGGCGGGAACACACCCGGGAGACGGAATATGTTTTATCCCGGTACCCGGCGGCGGAAAACCAGGCGGCGCCGGGTAATATTTTTAACGGCAATGACGTGATGCAAAGCCTCAAGCTAAAGCCGGGGCCGGCGGTGGGGGAGCTATTGGAAGCGTTGCGGGAAGCCCGCGCCGCCGGAGAAATAGCCACCCGCGCCCAGGCATTGAAATATCTGAAACGCCTGTTCCGTGAACGGGCTGGGACCAACTGAATTTGAGTTCACCCGGAGAGAAACATGACAAGAAATAACAAGATAGTGCTGCTGGTAATACTGGTCATCTTCGCCTTTACCCTGTGGGTGCTGCTTCCCGTAGACTCCAGCCGTCTGGGGCGGGACGGACTGCGCCTCGGGCTGGACCTGAAGGGCGGCGTGCAGCTGATTTACCAGGCCGATTTCAGCGGGAACAATACCGAGGACCGCCAGGCGTATATGGACCGGGCGGTGCTTACCATTGAAAAACGTATCGACCAGTTCGGCGTTACGGAGCCGGTAGTCCAGCAGCTGGGCAATGACCGCATCATGGTGCAGCTCCCCGGCTTTACCGATATCGCCGCCGCCAGGAGCCTGGTGGAGCAGGTCGGCTTCCTCGAGTTCCGGGAGGTGGAAAAGAACAGCTCCGGCGGAATGGTCTATCTTAAAGATTATTTGAGCCAGGATCAGCTCCAGTATATCGACACGGCGGAAACCGGCAACCGGGTATTCGTCACCCAGGGAACCGATGATAACGGCGATTATGCCTACAAGACTATCGCCTTCGTGAGCAATATCGACGGCGTGATCACCCTGACCGACGGGGCCGGTAACCCGACCGATAACGTATCGCTGAAGACTTACGGCGCCAGTGAATCGTGGATAGTAACCCGGGGCGATGACGGCACGGCGCTGACCGGCTCATTGCTGGCGGACGCGCAGCCCAATATCAACCAGACCAGCTCCAAACCGGAGATAGATATTAAATGGAACACCGAAGGGGCGACGATATTCGACCAGATTGCGGCACGCCTGCACAATCCGGCGGGCGCCGGCGGTACCTATTCCTACCAGTATGCCCTGGGAATTTTCCTGGACGACAACCTGCTTTCCGCGCCGCAGCTGACTTCCGAAAAATATGAAGGCCGGGGCACGATATCCGGGAGCTTTACCCTGGCCAAAGCGGAGCAGCTGGCCAACCTGCTGAAATCCGGCTCACTGCCGATGGCGCTCAAGGCGCCGGAAATGCAGGAAAAAATTTCCGCCACCCTGGGGGCGGAGTTTATCACACTGAGCTGGAAAGCCGGGCTGATAGCGCTGATACTGGTGATGGGATTCATGGTGGCTTATTACCGCCTGCCCGGCCTGATGGCCAGCATGGCGCTGGTCTTTTACACCACCCTTACCCTGGCGGTATGCAAGCTGTGGCCCATCACGTTAAGCCTGGGCAGCATCGGCGGCATCATCGTCGGCGTGGGCATAGCGGTGGACGCCAACGTGCTCATCTTCGAGCGTATGAAGGAGGAGTTCCGGGCGGGGCGGACGCTGAAAGCGGCCATAGAAGCCGGCTTCCACCGCGCCTGGTCCGCCATCTGGGACAGCAACATGACCACCTTCATCGCCTGCATCATACTGTACTGGCTGGGCAGCACGGCCATGCATAACGCCGCGGTAATCGGCTTCGCGGTGACGCTGTTCCTCGGCGCCGTCGTCAGCATGTTCACCGCGGTACTGGTGACCCGCACGCTGCTGCGCGCGCTGACCGGCACCGGGCTGGCCAATAAAACGCGGCTATTTACTGTAACCGGAGGCAAAAAATAATGCTTGATATAGTGGGAAAACGGTTCTGGTACTTCCTGATTTCCGGGGTATTCATCTTGATAGCGGTTGTCTCGCTGGCGGTATTCGGCCTCAAGCCGAGCATCGAGTTCAGCAGCGGGTCCATCATATCTTTAGCTTTTGAAACGCCGGTGGAATACGACCAGTTTCAGCAAAAAATGAACGATCTAGGCTACAGTAACGCCATCGTGCAGCGGACCGGTTCCGGCCAATTCCTCGTCCGCACCGAGGTGCTGACGGACGCCCAGAAAACGCAATTAGAAACCGACCTTACCGCCGCCTTCGGGACGCTGTCGGAATCTTCCTTCAACTCCGTCTCGCCCATGATAGCTTCGGAGACAGCGCGCAACGCCGGCATCGCGGTAGCGGTGGCTATGGTGGGTATGCTGCTTTACGTTACCTACGCTTTCCGCAAAATGCCCAGCCCCTTCCGCTGGGGCACCTGCTTCGTCATCGCGCTTTTCCATGACATTCTGGTCACGGTGGGGCTGTTCTCCCTGTTCGGCAAGATGTTCGGCTGGGAAATGAACCTGATGTTTATTACCGGCATCCTGGCCATCGTGGGCGTCAGCCTGGACAACACCATCGTCGTCTTCGACCGGATGCGGGAGAACCAGCGCATGGGCGTCAGCCCCAACTTCGAGGCGGTGGTCAACCGCAGCCAGATAGAGACGCTGGGGCGGTCCATGAATACCAGCATCACCATCCTGATTACCTGCCTGGCCCTGCTGCTGTTCGTGGGAGGGTCCATCCAGAACTTCGTGGTGGTGCTGATGATAGGCCTCATCGCCGGCACGTTCGACTCCGTTTTCGTGGCGCCGGGGCTTTTGGTGGTGTGGGACAAGAACGAGTGGGGCCGGTTTATCGGGCGGAAGAAAGCCACCCCGGTTAAGGCATAAGAACTAAAAGGCGGGGGCGGGAGGTATTACACCTGCCCCCGCTGCGTATAAGCGATAATCCCCTTCACCATGAACTGCCCCCCGAAGTAGAGCAGCGCGACGCTCAGCACGATAAACACCCACTCCTGCACCTTTTCCCCCCAGAACGCATGCGTCTTGTATATCGTAAAGGACACCACGGACAGCCAGACGAGGTCGCACAGCCAGTGCACGATGATAAAAAAGGGCAGCGCCCAGGTGCCTACCGTGCCGGTAAAGGTCAGCAAAAGCTGTAGCCCCACCGTGGCCCACCAGAACAGGAAGAAGGGGTTCATCCCGCTCATCAGGATGCCGGCGGTAAAAGCGTTATAGGTGGTATCCCTCCCCTCCCGGACGATCTTCTTGCGCGCCCGGAAAAGGTCGTACCCCATCCAGACGATCATGCCGCCGCCGAGCACGCTCAGCACCAGCTGGAATATCTCGTTCTGGAAAAAGCCCCGCAGCCCGAAGTACACCGCCACGATGAGCGGCACCTCGATGACGGCATGACCTAAAGACACCAGCACGCCAGCCCAGGGCGACTTCAAGCTCTTGGCGATGGTGACGGTGAACATGGGGCCCGGCATCATCACGCCGGACAGTGAAGTAACCACGACAGTCCCCAGAGCGGCTAACATGATAATACCATTATAGCATTTACGAGCGACGGGAAGCTAAGGTACTTTTCTTGTTAAGAGTATTGACTATTGTCCGTTTTATGCCCTATAATGCCAGCAGGCACTAACTAGAGTATTACGATGAAATTGCATATATTGTATAGAATGTGGCAAGTGGACAGAGAGCGTCCCTAAAATGGCGGAATTTATTAGCGTATTATATAAACTAAAGGAGAACAACATGTTTTCAAAATTTAGTATAATATTAGTTCTGATCGCATTAGTTTTAACCTCAATAATACCTCTTTCAGTCATTGCAGATGAAGTAAGTTATCCACAGGAAATAAACGGATATCCTGTTATTTTTATCCAGACCCCTGAAAATACATATGGGTTAAAAGATTGCGAAGTTATACTTACGCTATTAGACAATGCCAATAAAACAATAGAAGAATCGTTTGCTAAACTGAACATTTCAGAATACCTCAATAAAAATCCTTTACCAAAGGGTTGGAATATTTCAGTCTATGGAGGTAACGGAGCTACAAAGGAAAATTTTGAAAAGGCACATCAAGCAAACCAAGAACAATTAATTAAATTCGCTAAGGAAAACCAACCATGGTTTAGCGGTCGTGGTACAATACAAAACATTGATTTTACTGTAGACAGTAGAATGAAACAGGCCAATTTCCCAACATTCTCTATTTGTGCCAATACAGACCCCTCCAGTCAAGTAGTGACTAGTCAGCGTGCACGATTGGTTTCTATGGTTGTAGGAGCTAATCAGGATTGGGGCAGCTATTTTTTGGTTAACGGAATGACAGATGTCGGACGATATTTTTTACAGGCGGGTCAGTTATATATACAAGGGACTGGATGGAATATATGGACTGATACTGCATTAGGACTTTACCCTCAGTTTTTCGCTATTCCTTATGCAATCGGCCATGTAGTTAAATATGACATTTGTTATTCATATAATGTGTGGTCAATATGGTGTGAAGATATGAGTACAGGAACTTTTGAGTATTATTTTAGAACTAGTGCGACAGGTACCAAATTAATAAGAGATGGGCATACAAGTGTTTGGTTTGAAAATTGGAATAGTAATGCGGATTGGTATCAAGTGACCTTACCCCATTCTTAGTGCCATCTGCATCTTAGCGTCTTCCGGCTAGTTCTATGAAATCCTGGGGTGCCAAGCCGCCCAATGAGCTATGCGGCCTGACAGTATTATAATCCTTTCGCCAGCT